>CAZPTW010000574.1:0-1948 GCA_964589235.1 uncultured Smithella sp.
AAGATCCCCTGATAACCGACGCCGAGTTTATTGGCGTTGAAATTGTCCGCAGCAAACGCCGGAACGGTTAACAGGCACACGACCGCAGCCACGACGGCTGCAAAACCTAAAGCTCTTCTCTTCATGTTTCTTCCTCCTAAAGTTTTTTAAATTTCAAGGCAACTCACTCACTGGAAGTAAGCGTCTTTACATCATGACGAATCCCTTAGAACACCCAATGAAATCTTTAAGAATCAGCATTCTCAAAGCATCCGTAAAATAAAGTATCCCTATGTAATTGTCAATGAATAATTTTATATTGTCGATCGACTATTTTCATGACGGGGATGAGAAAAACGATTATTTGAGATTTTGAGATGAGGAAATCATGTTTCAGGGAAGGATTTATCCCCTTGGAGAGAGGCTTTTCGGCAGCAAGATTTCAACGATCAGGCCACCGTCTTGGGCGTTTCTCGCGCGGATATCCCCCTGATGAAAACGAACAGCCGCTTCGCTGATCGCCAAGCCCAGTCCGGCGCCTGGTCGATGCTGATCGGTTGTTGCGATTTTAAAAAAGGGCTTGAAAATGAGTGGAAGCAAGTCTTCCGGAACGCCTCGGCCGTGGTCGCGGACCGTGATGCGAATCGAGGGAATGTTTTTTTCCGTGCATTTTTCAGTAAATATCTCAATGGGACTCTCCGGTGGCGTGTGATACACGGCGTTGCGTACAATATTCTCGAAGGCGCGGCAGGACATGCCTTGGATTGACCCAACAGGCCGGGACGACCAATTGGGAGACCGCAGATATCGAGGCGGCCATTTCGGCGCTCGATGATGCCAAGTCAACCCTCAGGGCAGGCGCCAAAACGCTCTCCAGTCAATTGAGCATCGTGACCAATCGGCAGGAATTCACCGATTCGATGATATCGCTTCTGCAGGAAGGGGCGGCGGATCTGGTCAACGCAGATACAACGGAAGAAGGTGTCAAACTGACAACGCTCCAGACGCAGCAATCCCTGGCTGTCCAGGCATTGAGCATCGCATCGACGGCCCAGCAGGCTGTGTTGAAGCTCTTTTCGTAATTCGGGTGAAACACTCTATCGGGGTTGAGAGAAGAGAGAGATCTCACGCTCTTAACCCCGATGGCATCTTTTCACGGTTTCGCTCTGCTGGAAGCGGGAGTCTGCTCCGCCTCGATCACTGTGGATAGTGTTCCAAAACAGCCTTTAAAAGTGAGGCGCTATGGCCGAGCTGAACGTAAGCCTCTTCTTTTGTAATGAGCCTGTTTTCACGACGCAGCGTGTATCCCAGCTGGCGGGTCAGGTTGGCGATGCGGGCGATTTCCCGGGCCAGGTCTTTTTCGAATTGATCGGCGCTCAGCGTGATGGCATACATGTGCTGGATGATCTTTTGTGGTTCATCCAGAATGGTTCTGTCCACAACACCGTCGGTTGCCTCATGAAGGCTTTGATTATAACTGTCGAAGGGAATATTGTGCAGAGGCTGGGACAAATCACCGATGTAGTGAGCGCAGTAGGCGAGATGATATTTCGGATATTTCCCCTCCCTCCTGTATTTGTCATAAGCACGCAGGGATCCGATAATCGCGCCGAGGAGGTGGCCTTCGGTGTCGAGCCATTTGTTTCTTTCGTTGTATCGCTCGGCTTGCGCGAGGACCAACGCCGGAGTGATTTCAATCTCCGCGTTATTGTTGAAATAGTGATTATAGCCTTCGATGTTGCCGGCTTTGATCTTGGCCATGTCGGCCCCGGCGGCGTTGTACCAAGCAACCAAACCCCCTGCCTTTGCAATGGCCAAATGGGTTTTATCATGCCAGGCGAAGCCCTGAGAAGCGGTCATCAAGAAGATGGCAACGATGATTGATCGGCGGGCGAATTGTTTCATACTACTCCTTTCATTTCATTCGACTAAAAAGAATACTTCCGGCGATGATCATCATCACCGCGAA
>CAZPTW010000575.1:0-1947 GCA_964589235.1 uncultured Smithella sp.
AGGCCATTCCGGATATGGTTTCAGCGGGTATCACGTCTTTCAAAATCGAAGGACGTTACAAGGGGATGTCATACGTAAAAAATGTGACAGCCGCCTACCGGAAGGCCATCGACGCCTTCATCGACGCCCATCCGGGGTATCGGCGTTCAAGCTCCGGTCAGAGCGCCTTCACGTTTTCGCCGGATGTTCACTGCACGTTCAACCGCGGCTACACATCCTATTTCCTTTCCGGGAAGCAAGAGAAAGTCGCCTCGCTCGACACACAAAAATCCATCGGACAGCCCATTGGCAGAATTTCCGCCGTCGGAAAGAATTATTTTCGGATGACGCGGCATGATTTGCAAAACGGGGACGGTCTTTGCTTCTTCACGAAGCAAAACGATCTGGCCGGATGTCGCGTGGAACGTGTGGACAAAGGGAGAATTTACCCAGGCTCCATGGAGGGATTGGAAGTCGGCACGGAAATTTACCGAAACCATCACACGACGTTTGAACGACTCTTGAAAAAATCCGAGGGGCTCAGACGTATCGGTGTGTCGTTTCATTTTGTCCAAGACGATTTCCGTATCACGCTTCGCGCGGAAGATGAAGACGGCATGACGGCCGAAACGGCTCTCGATGTCGTCTTCGAACCGGCACGGGATTCCGCAAAAGCCCGGGCAACCTTGGAAAAGCACCTGGCCGGTTTGGGGGGAACGCCCTACCGCCTGGCGGGGTTGAACGTCGAGGCCGCCGGAATCGGTTTTCTGCCTGTCCGTCTCATCAACCGTCTCCGACGGGAGGTTTTGGAGAAGCTTTCAAGAAATCGGCGGCAAGCTTACGTCCGGCCCTGCCTTCCGGTTGTCCCCAACAATGTTCCTTATCCGCAAAAAAAACTCGATCATCGCGCCAATGTATTCAACGACTATGCCCGGGCGTTTTATGAGCGCCATGGCGCCACTGTTGTGGAACCCGCATTTGAAACCTTGTCCGATGTCAAAGGCAAGACCGTGATGACCACCCGATATTGCATCCGGTATGAACTGAATCTATGTCCGAAACATCAACGGCCGGTTCGCCCGATCAAAGAGCCGCTTCGCCTGCAAGACGCCCATTCCACCTACCGACTCGAATTCGATTGCCGCGCGTGCCGGATGCGGATCATCATCGAATCGTCGACAGGCCGGATCCAGACAAAATCCATTGATCCGGAGAATTGAAAAGGCGTTCGTGTGGAAAATGAAACCCGCTTTTTACCCTCGAAAGCGAAAACGCGCCCTGGCGGGTCGGCGACGCTTGCCTGGCGCCGGGATCGACTTTCGATGAACGCCGAAGTGAAAGAAGACAAAAGGAGGGGCTATGATCACCAAGATCCATAAGTCATTCATCGGAAAATCCTCCACCGTTTTCAAAATCGCGGTGCTGTCCGCTTGGGGGTTCCTGCTGGTGGCGACTTCTTTCCTTTTCCTGTGGATCGGCTATCTTTTGGATCGATGGTTGGATACTTCGCCGAGATTCATGCTGGGACTGTTTTTCCTGGCCGTCGCGGGCTGTTTTAT
Organism: uncultured Smithella sp.; assembly: GCA_964589235.1. Taxonomy (GTDB): domain Bacteria; phylum Desulfobacterota; class Syntrophia; order Syntrophales; family Smithellaceae; genus UBA8904. The sequence continues at coordinate 1,539 of CAZPTW010000575.1, forward strand.
CGAACTGTACGATGAAGTCCGCCGAATATTGAAAAAAGGCTAGCGTCTGAAGTCAACCTCGCCTCGGATCGACGGCGGTTGGAAACTCTTTTTCAAGAATACTCCTTTAGGCGTATTTACAGACTCCCCGTTTTTCGACTATGGTGCGGCACATTGGAAATCGCCCTCGCGAGGCGCTTTTTACGGTTGTAAATTTCTTTTGGGACGGCGGAGCCTAAAGGTTGAGTCTGGTTGAAGAGGTAAGAAATCCCCCAAGAAGATATAGATGAGATTCAGGCGGTTGATGATCAGTCGGGTACACGGATTTTTCATTATTTTTCAGATCAATCGTGCTTTTTAGCCTTTTATTGATTCCACAAAAATAAAACCATCCTTTCCCATCGACTTATCACACCCATGGATAGATTGT
>CAZPTW010000576.1:0-1942 GCA_964589235.1 uncultured Smithella sp.
TGGAATCGCGGCAGGTAGGATGCTTTGGCCGTTCGAGCGGGCGGCAGAACTTTCAACGCATGAATTTCGTTCGTTGCAGAGTTTCTTGCGGAGTAAATGCTGCTCATCCCACCGCGAGCAATTCTGTTCAACAGTCGGTACGGGCCAAGAAAGAATCCTCGGTAGCGAGCCTGCAGAAGTTTTTCGCTTTGCCACCGAGTGACAAGTTCATTCTGCACAAGCCATTCGGAGATTTCAGCTGCGGTTAGTTGCCCGGATTCCGCCAAATACTTTTCAACCGCGCGTCGCTGCGAAACTGACAGCAGTCCGCTCTGATTGAGCATTTGCATGTACGAATTTGCGGACAATTGAATAGACATGGCGCAGTTTCAGAAATGCCACAAGAGGATTGGCTATCGTCAGTACCGCTCCAACGGGGACCTTCATCTCCTATTCCACAAGTCCCGGCAACGTAGCGCGGGATGGTGAGGGACGGAACAGTCCATACACGAAGGCCCTTATTAAGTACATGCAGGAGCCCGAAGTATCCATAACGGATGTATTTATGAACGTGCGCAAGGAGTTGCGGGAGGAGATTGGACAGGTTCCGTGGGAATTATCGTCACTGGAAGGGAAGTTTTATTTCAATTCTGGAAGGGCTAATAAAGTTGCAGAGCCAATAAAGGATATTCCCATCAAGGAACAAGAAGGTGATGAACCATCATCTGATTTGGATGAGGGACAGCAAAAGATTGATGAGGGGAAGGCGAACCTGAAAGCGGAAAAAAAAGAGACAGCCACCACCTACCCTCATGCGGGGGTTTGGGAGGGTTTAATCGAAACATATGGTGGTTTGTTCGAACGGCCGGTTACACTCCCCATTGAAGTCAAAGTGATAAATGATCGCTTTCTGAGTTCAATTTACATGTACAATGAAACAAGAACCCTGACCGGTACGGTCGATCGTGACGGAACTCTTATTAACTCGCGTCTTGAAGGCAGCGTTCAGAAATACAATCTCACCGGGAAGCTCTGGGAAGCATATGGAGAGGGCCGTATGGGTTGGAAATTAAGGCTGACATTGAAAAAGCGGCCATGAAACTGACCGGGTGAGAGACGAAAAGGCGATAGCATCCAAAACAGAGACACGTAAAAAGTCAAAATGACAACCTGAAATTGACCATCTGTGATAACCCAAATTTGACCACATCTGAGTAATTTTGATTAAGAGATGCAGGAACGTTTCCTACAAAAACAGCACCGGTTCTTTCAAGATCGCATCCCTTGCCCGATACGCGCAGGCGGCCACATCGGGATGCGTATCTTTGAGGGAGGCGATTTGGCGAAGGTTGTCGGCTGTCCGCAAAACCAGCGTGGCCATATCGCCTTCGGCGATGCCCGTGGCGGCGACCACCCAATCCCAGCTTCTCCCTTGAGCCCAGTAATACATGGCCACTCCCGCAGCCGGATAAAGTCTTGCAACGTTAAATCCGGCCTGCTCCATCCGGTGAACCAGCGGTCTGACCACCCGCAACATCTTACGCAAGGATGATGTGAGCTTCGGGGAAATTTGTTTGGCCGATAGATGAATTTCATCTTCCCGGTCATACGCGAAAACCGCCACCATCGCGGCCAAGAGTTTTTCATCTTTTTCCGAAAAGACATTTTCCCGCAGGCACTGAGCCACCAAAAGCGGATCGTCAAGTCTCAAATGCGCCGCCCACAAACCATCCTCGGTAAGTTTTCCTTCCGAATCGACAAAACCTTCCTGCTGCAGAAACTGGAAATGCAAAGAAAAATCTTTCCAAAGACTCTCCGCCGCGGGCAAGGCATCATCCCGCACCCCTCGTTGCCGCCAAGCGGCGAATGACCGCTCGAAGATCTTTTTGACATCCGCCGGGGTCTGAGACAAAAGTAAATTCAAAACCATGGAGAAATCATTTTTCAACCGGCTGTCGATATT
>CAZPTW010000577.1:0-1939 GCA_964589235.1 uncultured Smithella sp.
GTGATGTGTTCCAGCCGAATCAACCCGTCGTTCATTTTCCGAGCGTTTCAATTGGGCGCGGACGGCGTGTTGGTGGGCGGCTGTCATCCGGGTGACTGTCATTATAACACGGGGAATCTTTACGCCCGCAGACGATTGGCCGTGGCGAAAAAAATTCTAGAGTTCTCCGGGATCGAGCCGGGGCGATTCCGGGTGGAATGGATATCGGCCTCGGAAGGCAATCGGTTCGCCGAAGTCGTGCGGGAATTCACCGAGCAGGTTCGTGCCCTCGGTCCCCAGACCCAATATAGGATCTCAAAATAGTGTTTTGGAGCAGATATGGCAACACGTTTTAAACATATTGAGGAAAATCTGAAAACCGAAGCCAAAAAACTTCTGGAATCAGGGAAAGTGAATCTGGTTTTGGCCTATGGCAAGGGATATGATGAGAGGCACCCTTCGCCTTATGTCGCCAAGCACGTCTCGGACGTGGACGATATCGTTTTCAACGAATATTGTACGGCGAATCTGGCCCGCTATATGGTTCGCTATCCACGCGGCACGAAGATGGCTATCGCCGTGAAAGCGGCGGACAGCCGTGCCGTGGTTCAGTTGATTCAGGAAGACAAAGTCAAACGAGAGGATTTGGTGATACTGGGGATTCCGGTGGTTGGGATGAAGAATCACCGGACCGGCGAAGGGATCGACAGCCAAACCACCTGCGGTTTGAGTAACCCGGTGTTATACGATATTTTGCTTAGCGAAGAAGTCCACGGACAGGCTGTCGTCTCTCCCTATGATGTTTTGGCCAAATTCGAAGCCATGAATCGGGAAGAACGCTGGGCGTTTTGGAAAAAAGAACTATCCCGCTGTATCCGCTGTTATGCCTGCCGGAAGGCTTGCCCGATGTGCTATTGCGATCCGTGTTTCATCGACCAAAACAAACCCAAATGGGGGGACAAGTCACCTGATTTCGGCGGCAATTTGATGTACCATTTGACCCGATTCCATCATCTGGCCGGCCGATGTGTCGACTGCGGTGAATGTTCGAGAGCCTGTCCGCTGGATATCCCTCTTTACGTGTTTCACAAGAAAGTGGCCAAGGAATGCGAGGAGATGTTCGGCCAAGCCGCTGGGATGAACATTGAGGACAAGCCTGTGCTCGTGCAATTCCGGGACAACGATTCCGATAAAATTTTGGAGTGATCAACATAGAAGGAGTAAGGACGTGTTGAAGAAAACAACGATCGATCAATTGCCCGAATTGGCGGCGAGTCTCATGGAGAAAGGGACGCTTTTGGCGCCTGTCAAGGAGGACGCTGGATTTAATTTCCGCAAGATCCAGGACGCCAAGCAGGTGGATTTGATTTTTCACAATACCATCGTCAGCCCGAAGTCGGTATTTCTTCCTCAAACAGAAGATTTTGTGATGTATAAAACCGGTCAATCCATTTTGGAGGCCGTGCCGGTGGAGCCGAATATTGAGCCGACGTTTCTCTTCGGGGTTCGTCCCTGTGATGTGAAAAGTTTCGAAATCATGGATTTGCATTTTATCCGGACGAAGCCGGCGGATCCTTATTGGACGAAAAGAAGAGAGGCGACCACGATCTTCGGTTTTGCCTTTGATACGAGTGAAGAAGCGGATGTGGCGGAATTCTACCACACCCTGAATATCGGCGCGGCTGATCCGGATGGGAGTGACGTTTTTATGATCCGGAAAGATCAAGTCCTAATGCTCAAGTCCATGACACCCAAGGGCGAAAAGATCATGACGGCGTTGAGATCCCTCACGGACGCAACCGAGGAGGAAACCCGTTATTTTGAGGAATACATAGCCCGGGGCCATGATTACAAGACCCGTTACACGTGTGTCGATTCCGAGGCCATCGCCCGCGAATTTGAGGCGATTTTCGACAATACGGATTTCTGGACGAGAGTATCCAATGCCTGTCTGAGTTGC
>CAZPTW010000578.1:0-1938 GCA_964589235.1 uncultured Smithella sp.
CGGCGGACACGTTTTTGGAGCAACTGGACGATGCGGCTCTTTGCATGATCGGCGCGGTCTATTTCATGTTTCGAAACGGCACGCCGCATCAGGGGTGATTATGGTGCCAAGTCCATACACCTTTCGGAGCGACATCATGACTTCCGATCTCAAAGCCATAGAAGACATTGTCCGCTCCAGCGGTTTTTTTTCCGAGCAGGAAATTGCAATCGCCTGTGAATTGGCCGACGACCGACTGACACATGGTTCTCAAAGTTCCTATCAATTCCTCTTTCTCGAAATTCGGGAGACGGTTGTCGGGTACACCTGTTATGGTTTGATTCCGGCCACTGCCGGAAGTTACGATCTTTATTGGATTGCCGTCGCGCAAAGGCAGAGAGGCAAGGGGCTTGGCAAAATCTTGATGCAAAAAACGGAAGCTCACGTTTTGTCGCAAGGCGGACGATCAATTTACGTGGAGACATCCTCCCGTCCTCAATATATTCCAACGCAACGTTTTTATGAGCACTGTGATTACTTCCCAGAAGCGGTGCTGAAAGACTTCTATGCCGAAGGCGACAGTAAAATTATCTATTCTAAAAGACTGAAATAACGATATTTTAATCATTTTTTGCTTCGATTTCCCGTTTCCATCCTTGCAATTTTACCGATAATTCGCTAGAGCAAGGCCGGCTTGGCGGAATACTTGTCTTCATATTTTTTGGAAAAGTAAGGAGGAATGCTTCATGCGCCTGTTTCCGAAAGAAGAAAATTTTTTTGCTCACTTTGAAGAATTGGCCGACAAAATCGAAGAAGGCGGCCAATTCTTTCTGGAAATGACTCAAAATCGCGACTATTCCGCTGCCCGAGTGGCCAGACTCAAGGAGCTGGAACACGAAGCGGATATCATCACTCATAAAACCTATGAAAAAATGCACAAAACGTTTTTGACGCCCATTGATCGAGAAGATATTTACGCGCTGGTGAATAAAATGGACAGTATCATGGATGTGATTGAGGCCACCGCCATTCGCATCCATATGTACAAAGTCAAGAAGGCGGATGATGAAATCATCAAACAGGCGGAAATTCTTCAAGAAGCGATTAAAAAGATCAAAATGATCGTTCACGGCCTGCGCGATATGAAAAATTCCAAGATGATTTTGGATGGCTGCGTTGAAATTAACACGCTGGAAAATGCGGGGGATGTTGTCTTAAGGACGATTATCACCGATCTTTTCATGAAGGAAAAAGACGCCATCGAGCTTATCAAATGGAAAGAAATTTTCGAGCGAATCGAAGAAGCCATAGATGTATGTGAAGATGTTTCCAACATCGTGGAAGGGATTGTCCTGAAGCATGCTTGATTCAATGGCTTTTGTCATTTTTTTGGTCATCATCGCGTTGGTGTTTGACTTCTTAAATGGTTTTCACGACTCGTCCAATTCCATCTCAACGATTGTCTCCACTCGTGTTCTTTCTCCCCGGCAAGCGGTCCTATGGGCGGCCTTTTTCAATTTTATCGCTGCGTTTTTAATCGGTACGCAAGTCGCTCATACGGTTGGAAAAGGGATTGTCCAATTGGAGGTGATCGATAACTTAGTCATTTTCGCCGCTTTGGGCGGGGCGATCGTCTGGAATATCACCACGTGGTATTTTGGATTACCCAGCAGTTCTTCCCATGCCCTCATCGGCGGCCTCATCGGTGCCGGTATTGCCAAAGGCGGCCTCGGCACGCTTGTATGGTCGGGTATTCTCAAAACGACCGCTTTTATCTTTCTGTCGCCGACGATTGGACTGGTTTTGGGGTTTGTGTTTATGACCTTTTCCATGTTCCTGAATCGGCGGTCTAACATTGCCAGAACAGACAAGATCTATCGAAAGCTTCAACTGATCTCATCGGCGGTTTATTCCACAGGTCATGGCATGAATGACGCGCAAAAAACGATCGGCATCATT
>CAZPTW010000579.1:0-1937 GCA_964589235.1 uncultured Smithella sp.
TGTCCTCAACATTTTGCCGTGAATCCAGAACAGATAAAACATAAACGCTGTCTTCCGATGCTCTATTCATCAAACGCCATGGCCCGATGATAAGCTCACGATATAATGTGATTCCCTGATTTTGTAATTCTGGAACCATTCGTTCTCTATCAGGAAACGCTTTAAGACTATCAACTCTTTTTTTTATCTCAACGAACATTTTTCTTGCTTGGATGGGATTTTCTCTGGAAATATACTCAATAATAGATGCCAGATCATTTTCGGCAGTTTTTGACCACCATATGTTATATGATCTCTTCATGCGATTTTATCTTTGAGAATACTTTCAATTTTCGAAAATACTTGATCTTGGGATCTGAGTTTTCCCTTTTTAATATCTTCTTCTCCCTGAGAGAGAAGTTTGAGTATGCCAATGGCGTTCCTCATGTTTTCATAGCTCTGCGGATCTTGGAGAACCGCCTTAGGTTCACCATTTTGCGTGATTAATACTGGCCGATGTGTTTCATTGATTTGCTTTAACAATTCAGGCGCGCGTGCTTTCAGATAAGTAATCGGTTTTATATCTTTCGAAATATTCATATCCTACCTCCAGTCTTTATGTGGTACTATAATCAGACTGGTTTGGGAAGCATTTACTTGTCCAAACGATAAGTTGAGCCAGATGCCGCTTTATGGCCGATTGGCTCCAATGTCTGGTTGAACAATGTTGTTTTACTGACGCACCTTCACTTCAGCGCAGGGTTTTCCTATCCCGTCACGAGACTCAAGTTTTTTAATCAATGAGGGTCGGAATGTATCTTCCGGCCAATAGCAAAAGACTTCCAGGCCTTCCCCTTCCAAAACAGGACCAATCCATTCAAGAGGCGTCCCCGTATGCTGATAGAGCGTGTCGCATGAAATGCTTTTATCCTCGAAATTTGTCAGTCTTGAAATGGCTTTTCTGGAGACACCATACACCACTCTTTGAATGCCTGAATACCTATTCCGCTGATTTCGCCACCTGATTCCGAAGGAAAGCGCCATGCGATTCCGAAGGATGTCGCCACCCTGTTCCGAATCAAGTCGCCACTTCGGGGCCGGAGCGAAGCGACGCTGGTTTTTGGTTTTGTGTCATAAATTGATCTTCGGTGTCAAGTCGGCATATTTTTTTCGCAGCGATCCTCCTTTCAGATTTATTTTGTGCGCATTATGTACCAGACGATTCAGGATGGCGTCGGCCACTGTCGGATCGCCGATCTGTTCATGCCAGTGTTCCACCGGCAACTGACTGGTGACGATGGTGGAAGCATGACCATGCCGTTCTTCAATCACTTCCAGCAAGTCTCTGCGTTCCGCATCCGTCATCGGAGCAAGTCCCAGATCGTCAATCACCAGGATTTGCGCTTTGGATAATTGAGCGATTGTTTTTCCATAACTGCCGTCTCCTCGGGCCAGGGCCATCTGGTAGGCAAACTTCGGGGCGCGGAGGTAAAGAGCGCGATACCCCTCCCGGCAGGCTTTGTTCGTTAAGGCACAGGCCAGATAGGTTTTCCCGACGCCGGTCGGGCCGCTGATCATCACATTCTGATGCCGCTTGATCCAATCGCAGGAGACCAGCTTCATGATGACGGATTGATCCAGCCCCCGGTTGGTTTTAAAGTCGATATCTTCGACACAGGCGTTAAGCTTCAGCCTGGCGTTTTTCAGATACCGGGACATCCGGTTGCCTTCTTTCCAGGTCCATTGACTTTCGACGATGAGACCGAAACGTTCGGCAAAAGAGAGTCGGTCCATATCCGGCTGATGAAATAATTGGGGTCAGGTTTTGAAATATCATTTTATTCATGATAACCGTGTTGGCTGATGAACGATCAAGGAGGCAATCATGTCCAGCCCCCTAAGAAATAAGCAAATTTATCGTGCGCATATCCAACATGGTTATACGCTGAAGGCGATTG
>CAZPTW010000580.1:0-1931 GCA_964589235.1 uncultured Smithella sp.
CAGAGGTAGAGCAGCGGACTTTTAATCCGTTGGCCGCGGGTTCAATCCCCGCACAGCCCACCAAGAAAAACAAGGGTTTTCGGTCATTACGACCGGAAGCCCTTTTTCGTTACCCTCCAAATCGCGACATTTCCACCCAAATGTGTATCAAAATCATCCTTCACTGGTCATACTCCGCACGGCGGCTGACACAAAAAATGACCGGGTTCTGCCGTTCTTTGAACAGCAGAACATCCCCGCTTTACGGGTGTTGACGGATCGGGGGACGGAATGTTGCGGATCGACGGATAAACATCCTTACCATCTTTATTTGCAGCTCAACGAGATGGAGCCTACAAAGACCAAGGTTCCGGGATTCGTGAGCGGTTTCACCAGACGATACTGGATGAGTTTTATAGGATTGCGTTTCGGAAAAAGATTTATAGCGACCTTGAAACCTTGCAAACCGATTTAGATGCGTATATGAATCTTTACAACCATGAGCGGACACATCAGGGGAAACGCTGTCAGGGCAACACGCCGATGCAGACTTTTATTGACGGCAAAAGGCTTTTTGCCCAGAAAAATTTGACTGATTGGATAGCCGCTCAAAACTTCCCGGAAAATCCGGGGATAACTGGCCACTGTCAACTCAAGTATAGTTCAGGACATACACGTTAGATTTAAACTCCCCTTCTCATCTTTATTTCAAAGTCCCTTTCTCTCGAAACATGCGAAAAGGCCGATAAAAGCCGCTCCCAGAACAACAATTACGATCCAGTGATTGATCCCCAGGATACCAGACAAAGTTATCTTGCCGAAATCGCCGCAGGTCAGCACTGTTTTCTTTAAAAAAGGGTAAGCTTCTGCAAATATTCCGGCTCCCAGAATCATTCCCAGAAGACCGAAGGCTGCGTCATAACGACCTTCGCCAAGAGCTGCCATCGCCGTCGCGGGACAGTATCCCACAATACCCCATCCGATTCCGAAAATCAGGCCGCCCAGAATGTTTCCGCCCAGAATCAACGGTTTTATGGAAAGTTTAACGATCCCCAGATCCAGTAGAAGATAGATGCCCACCATGGCAACCAAAATAGTTGTCAGCATGAATTTGACAATAGTCATGTCCTGGAAACGCAGAGCGCCCAGTTGCCGGTCGTAACGGATCACTTGGGCTTTCTGCATGAAAAATCCAAAGAGAATACCCGTGACGGCGCCAATAAACAGCTCATTCATGATTATTCCCTCCATATAGAATTCTGGCCATGACGATGCCGCCTAGGAAAAAACAAATCAATGAGACGTAACCGCTGACAGCAACCTGAGCAAGACCGCTCAGCCCATGTCCGCTCGGTCACCCATCGGCAAGACGAGCTCCGAACATCAAAATGATGCCTCCCAGAAAAGCCGCGACCCACCGCTTAGCCCGGGATGAGCCGAAACGGCCTTCCCACATCGGCGGGATGGCTACGGCTCGCTTTTCCTTCGAAAGCCAGGCGGATGCCAGGGAACCGAAAAGAACCCCGATCACAAACAGAAACTGCCAATCGACTTTCACTTTCTCCTTAATGAAGTACTCCATGCCGGCAACTTTATCCGGCGCAATAGCCTGCTCGACAAAGCCAGCCGCGCGGACAAAGGTTGTTGAGGCGCCGAAATACTTACCCGTGATGACAACGGACAGGATGAGCAAAAGACCCGCCAACGCGCCGGCGGCATAAGGGGACCACTTTTTTGCACGAAAGACATTCATAAATATTCACCTCGCTGATTAATCATTCAAAGTGGATCATTTAAATGACTTTCCTACAGTACAGTACTTTTACTTTTCTCTTTACCACAAGCCAAAACAGAGTTCAGCAATTTTTTATGGTTCATCCGGTAGATGCATACTTTTATAGTTGAAAAAATGCGAAAGATTGGGGTCAGGTTTTGAAATATCAGTTTATTCA
>CAZPTW010000581.1:0-1919 GCA_964589235.1 uncultured Smithella sp.
CTGGAAGGCCTTCGGGAAAAGAGCCGCAGAAAGCCCTGCATAAAGAATCGTGTTGCGCCGGAAATTGAAGAAGCCGTTGTTCGGATGGCGTATGAATTTCCGGCCTATGGACAGGCTCGGACATCGAATGAATTACGGAAGAATGGAACTTTAATTTCTTCCGGTGGTGTTCGAAGTATTTGGCTACGCCACGGCCTGGAGACCTTTAAGAAGCGTTTAAGCTTTTTGGAGGAGAAAGCAGCTAAAGAAGGCATCGTCTATACAGAGGCGCAATTAGCAGCCCTAGAGAACGCCAAGCGGGAGAGAGAAAGTTCCCCCGACGAGATCGAGACAGCCCATCCGGGGTATTTGATCAGCCAGGACACTTTTTATGTTGGCTATTTAAAGGGTGTCGGGCGGATATATCAGCAGACCGTCGTGGACACCTATTCTTCAGTTGCGTTTGCCAAGGTTTACACGGCCAAAGTTCCTGTAACGGCAGCAGATGCATTGAATGACCGGGTTTTGCCGTTCTTTGAACAACAGAGCATTCCCGTTTTACGGGTGCTGACGGATCGTGGGACAGAATATTGCGGTTCGCCGGATAAACATCCTTATCAGCTTTACTTACAGCTCAACGACATTGAGCACACAAAAACCAAGGTCAGAAGTCCGCAGACTAACGGAATTTGTGAACGGTTTCACCGGACGATACTGAATGAGTTTTATCGGATTGCTTTTCGGAAAAAGATTTATAGCGACCTTGAGACCTTGCAAACCGATTTGGATGGGTATATGAATCATTACAATCATGAGCGGACACATCAGGGGAAACGCTGTCATGGCAGAACGCCGATGCAGACTTTTATTGACGGCAAAAGGCTTTTTGCCCAGAAAAATTTAAATGATTTGGTAGCAGCTTAAAACTCCGCGGACAATCCGGGGGAACTGGCCACTGTCAACTCAAGTACTGTTCAGGACAATTTATGCACAACAAAGTCGGAAGAACCTAAAAACATTATCCATCCAGCGGCCTTTGCCGTCCATGCTGATGGCAATGTTGTTCGCTTGAAGAGTGTCGGTAAAAACCTCCGCCGTAAACTGGCTGCCTTGATCCGTATTGAAGATTTCCGGGCGGCCGTAGATTCTGACAGCGTCTTCCAGGGCCTCCACACAAAATGAACTGTCCAGTGTATTTGAAAGCCGCCAGGCCAAAACCATCCGGCTGTGCCAATCCATGATGGCCACCAGATAACAAAAGCCCCGGGCCATGGGAATGTAGGTGATATCCGCGCACCAGACCTGATTGGTTCTTACAATCTGAAGATCCCGCAAAAGATACGGATATTTCGCGTGTGTCGGATTGCTCCGCGAAAGTTTCGGTTTAATATACAGGGCTTCGATCCCCATCCGCCGCATCAGGCGACGAACTTTGTCGCGGCCGACTTTGTAGCCCCTGGACCAGAGCTCATTGCGGATGTTCCGGCTCCCGTAAAAAGGATACAGCAAATGGATCTCATCGATCTGGCGCATCAGGTCCATTTCCATCGCACTGAGGGGAACGGGCTTATAGTAAACGCCGGACCGGTTCAAATCCAGAATCTCGCATTGCCGTGTCACAGGCAGTTTGTCTTCTTTGTCGATCATCTCTTCGCGCTCGCACCGTCGATGCGACCGAGCGCGACGGATAAAAAATCGTTTTCCATCGATAATTGCCCGATTTTGGCGTGAAGCTCTTCCACATCCGGACCCAATTGCGCCTTTCTGTCTTCATTGAACACCTCAGCGGCATTTTCCAAAAGCTGTTTCTTCCATTCCGTGATCTGGTTGGGATGCACCTGCAACCGCTGGGAAAGTTCTGCCAGGGGCTGCTCCCCCTTCAAGGCTTCCAGGGCGACCTTCGCCTTGAAGGCCGGGGCATGATTCCTTCTCGGTCTTTT
>CAZPTW010000582.1:0-1907 GCA_964589235.1 uncultured Smithella sp.
AACAATAATATTCTTTTCATGCGCCTTTCGACCTCCTCATTATGATAACCAAACGACTCTGTGTCTCCATGAATCACCCCTATCTTAGTGCCTTGCCGCCCGATGTCAAGTCCGATCGAACGCCGCCGCCGCGTCCGTCACAAGGGCCCGTTTTCATTCAATCCTTGCCGTTAAAATACGCGTTGACCGAATGGAAGGCCGTCTGCACCATGAAATCGATATCTTCTTCCTCGACGACGTACGGCGGCATGAAATAGATGACGTTCCCCAGCGGTCGCAAGAGAACCCCCCGTTCCAAAGCTTTCTTGTAAATATTGTACCCGACTCGGCGCTTCCAGTCAAAAGGCGTTTTGGTTTTGGGGTCGGCCACCAGTTCCAACGCCCCAATCATTCCCAATTGCCGGTATTCGCCCAGGTACGGGTGACCCTGAAACAGAACCTCGACTTTTTGAGCCATCATCCGCGCTTTGACTTCGTTTCTTTGCAAGACGTTTTCGCTGCGAAAGATGTTCAAGGATTCCACCGCCGCGGCGCAAGCCAAAGCGTTGCCTGTATAGCTGTGCGAATGTAAAAACGCCTTCAACTCCGTATAGTCGGCATAGAATGCGTCATAGATTTCATCCGTGGTCATCACAACGGACAAAGGCAGATAGCCGCCGGTGATCCCCTTGGACAGACACAAAAGGTCGGGACGAACCCCCGCGTGTTCGCAGGCGAACATTTTGCCTGTCCGGCCGAACCCCACCGCGATTTCATCGGCAATAAAGTGAATGTGGTGTCGGGTACATAAGTCGCGAAGTTTTTTGAGATATCCGGGTGGATAGATTTTCATCCCGGCCGCACACTGAACAAGCGGCTCGATCAGCACAGCGCAAAGCTCATCGGCATGCGCCGCCACCGTCGTCTCCATGGCTTCGAAACACTCGGTGTCGCATGTTTGTCGGTCTTTTCCATAAGGACAGCGGTAGCAATCAGGTCCTCTGACTCGAAGCGTGTTCAAAAGCAGGGGTTTGTATATTTTGCTGTAGAGGTCCAAATCGCCCATCGACAAGGCGCCCAGCGTTTCGCCGTGGTAAGCGTCCGTCACAGCGGCGAATTTGGTTTTCTGGGGCTGACCGGTTTGCTGATGATAATGGAAGCTCATCTTCAGCGCCGCTTCCACCGCCGAGGACCCGTTGTCGGCAAAAAAGACTTTGGAAAGCCCCGCCGGCACGATGCCCACCAGCCCTTCGGCCAGATCGACGGCCGCCGGATGAGTGAAATTGGCAAAAATGACATGCTCGAGCTCCTCGGCCTGCCGCTTGATCGCCCCACTGATGCGGTCGTTGGAATGACCGAAAAGATTCACCCACCAAGACGACACGGCATCGAGATATCTTTTGCCGTCGATATCATAGAGATAGGCGCCCTTTCCCCGGACAATGACGATCGGGGGAAATGACTCGTAATCTTTCATCTGGGAGCAGGGATGCCAGATGTATTTTAAATCTCTTTGTTGAAACGGATTCATGAAACACCTCTTTCTTGGAAAGAACAGTTCGGAGTGTCATCTGCCGCCGATGACGCCGAGTGTCCGCCCCGTCTGCACGATACAGTCAAACGCCCATTGTAAATCTTCCGGGCTGTGCGTGGCCATCAAGTTGACACGCAGACGGCTGGTGCCTGGAGGAACCGTCGGGGGGCGGATCGCGCCGACAAAAATACCTTTTCCCATCAGAAGACGACTGAAATCCACCGCCAAATCCGGCCTCCCCAAGCTGACGGAGATAATCGGGGTGGGATGTTCCTCCACGTCAAAACCCGCCTCCATGAGCCGCCGTCGGAACTCCTTCGCCAGCGACAGCAGATGTTCCCGGCGCTCGGGTTCGCTTTTTACAATCTCGAGCGCCGTTTTGGAAACGGCAATG
>CAZPTW010000583.1:0-1907 GCA_964589235.1 uncultured Smithella sp.
CTCCATCGACGTGCTCGCCTACGCCAAAAATAAAAATGCGCACCTCAAGACAAAAACAGCCCTTATGCTGGGACTTGGAGAAACGCAGGAAGAAATTACAGAGGTTTTTCGCGACTTAAGAAACGTGGATTGCGACTTTTTGGCGCTGGGACAGTATTTGAGACCGGACAAAAAAAATACCGAGGTCAAAGAATATCTTTCCCCTCGGATATTTGAAGAATACCGGCAAATCGCCCTGTCTCTGGGCTTCCTTCACGTCGAAAGCGCGCCTTATGTGCGCAGCTCCTACCGCGCCGGATCATATCTGGAACCTGCCCCCGCAGAACCATCATCATAGGCGGGTCTTCAGCAATATCGTGATGATCGCGGCCATCGCCGCCACCACCAAAAAAAACCCCATCGCCTTCGTATTGCGCACTTCCTTTTCCATAGAAACAGGCTGCATATTCCAGTTAATCCATCGGTAAAAATCAATCTGAAGCTGGATGGCTTTGTCCGGCTTGAGATAGATAAAAAGGCCAATGATAAGGCTCAACGCTGAGAAAAGATATAAAGCGGGAAAACAATAAAGCAATTGCCACATATCCACCTCCTCATTCTGCCCCTGGTAGGATAACTCCGCAAAATTTCTGGATGCCCGCCGAGTCCTGGCCCGGCCTATCGGCCAGGGCCGAGACGAGGCAGGGTGCAAACAGAAATTTTCAAACTGCTTCGCAAGGAGTATTTCTCCTCCTCGTCAATCCCCCCCACCACGTTTCCGCGGCGCATCCCCTCTCTTCCCAGGGTCTGGCGGCGCATCACTGTTCAAATTTCGGACCGCGGCTGGATACCGAAAAAAACCGAACAAGGTTCAGAACGACCAAGCCGAGGAGCCCGGCAAGACTGATCAAAAAAGCAAAACGCCAAAAAACGTTGGCAGCTCTGAGGATCTTGATGTCTTCAACAAAGATGACCTCGCAGGCGCCTGCGCCGCCGTCTGTGCGCGTGGTGCTCGTATGCCAGCTGACTTCCGAAGGCGCATCCCAGTCGCATCCGGAAGCAATCTTGCGGGCCCTGACGTTCACCAGCTTGCCCTTGATCTTGATCTGGTCTCCATACACCAAAAATCCAATAACCCTCTCAAATTTCTTGCTATTCATCAATAGATGGTTATTGGAGATCTGGGTCAGGTTGAACGGGATGGGCTCCCGCCACTGCGCCCAGCAAAAACGGCAGTCCTGTGAAAAAGACAATGTTCCGGCGCGGTACGACTTTTTTGAAAGGTTATCCCCCCAGATCAAGCAGAGGTCAAAAGGAAATACCTTATCAAACTTATAAATGCTGAATGTCCGGTAATTAAGCTTGTGGACGAGCATGGCACTGATCTCATAGTTGTACAGCGGCTCAAGCTCGTACACATATCCGTTGGCCTTGAAGCTGATGGACGCAGAGCTGGCGACGGGTGTCTGAATGGGATCCTGCAGAACTTCAGGCGCGATGTCGCCAACGCTCTTGTAGTTGTTGCGGGCAAAGAAGGATACGGCCAACAAACACAAAAGAATCCAGAAAAGGTTCTTTCTGACAAAAACAAGGATGTTCATGGCGTCATTATATCACGACGCCTGCAAAAGACGAATTCAAAATGGAAAAACGCACCAGTTCTTATGGCCTGACGGCTTCCTCATCTCAAGCATGGCTCGCAAGCAAAACCTGGAAGACAACATAAAAAAATCTATAACTCATTAAATAAGAAATAGTTAAGAAATATCTTTGAGGGCGGCTCGGAAGGCAAAAAAGGACAAGGGGAGAAATCTGTTATAGATTACCGGGCATAGCCTGCCCTCTAGTAGTTTCTCCCCCTGTCTGATATCTTGTTCCGCTATCTATTGCAAATGTAACACAAGAGGCGCCGAGTTTTCAAGGGGTAA
>CAZPTW010000584.1:0-1902 GCA_964589235.1 uncultured Smithella sp.
CAGACAATGGCCGCCATGATGATCGCTTACGCCTTCGGCGAAGGGATCGGCCGCCTGGCCTGTATCAGCTTTGGGTGCTGTTACGGCAAACCTTTATCCCAATGCTCTCCGCTGATCCAGAAAATCTTCCGGCGGCATTATTTTGTCTTTTACGGCAAAACAAAAAAAATCGCTTACGCCCATTCCTATGACGAAACGCCCGTCGTTCCAATACAAGCGGTGACAGCAACCGTCTACTCGTTGACAGGTATTGTCAGTTGCTATCTGTTTCTTTTGGGTTATTCTCTGATTTCTTTTACGCTGGCCTTGTCGGTTACACAACTTTGGCGCGTCTTTTCAGAAGTGTTGCGCGCGGATGATCGGGGCGCGGGGAAAATATCCAGTTACCAGATCATGTCTCTCATCGCCTGTATCTACGGACCGCTTACGGCCTATATCCTTCATGGATCGCACCCCAAAATCCCTTCGCTTGTTTCGGGGCTTGAAAATCTTTGGAATCCAGCCGTCATCATATTCATGCTCTCCCTTTGGATCGTCATTTTTATATACATGGGCAAAAGCCGCGTTACAGCGTCCTTGATCGACATAAAGGTACAAACAAATGAGATTTGAATAAAGATCCAGAGGCCGTTTTCCCGCGAAAAATCAATAAGCAATTTTCCCATCGTCAATTTGATTTGTCATAAGTCAGAACCCTTTTCATAAAAAAAGGGCTACGATTTGATTTCGTAGCCCTTGATTTTATTGGTAGCGGGGGAAGGATTTGAACCTTCGACCTTTGGGTTATGAGCCCAACGAGCTACCAAGCTGCTCCACCCCGCGCCAAAACTCTCTCGCGACGTTGCCCTTAGATCACTATCCAAAATGTTTGTCAAGGAGTTATTTCATCGTTCGAAAGACTCCTAAAAGATGAACACGGCGGCGGCAACGACCGTTGTATACCAACTGTTTTTTACAATGGTCGACTGTGTAATATTTCGAGTACTTACTATTTTTCCACTGATTTTAAAAATTTCCTTTTTCTCATCCCAGCTTTCATCAATATCAAAATCGATGCCCAACGTGGAGGCCAGCATTGCGGCAGCCAAATCTTCCGCGTAATCGCCCGCTTCTTTTTCCGTCTTTCCGAAGGCGTGATGTTCGCTGATGTAACCATACGTTTTACGATCCGAGGGAATGGCTAAACCGACTGAAGCGGCCAGGAGCCTCCGCGGCTCGTTGCTGCAGCACCGACTCATGACGCAGAACGTAATGGCTCCAGGCTGCAATTCCTTAAGCCCTTGGGTTTTGGAAATCACCTTGCAACCCGGTGGGAAAATACTCGAAACTTGGACAAGATTACACTTTTCAATTCCGGCATCACGAAGAGCCAATTCAAAAGAATGCAACTCCTCCTTATGAGTGCCAACTCCTTTGGTAAAAAACATTTTTTTCGGAACGCTTGAATTCAATTCTTCTTACTCCACTTTTCAATCTTGGCAATAAATTGTTGAATGTCTCGTCACTTTTCTATATCAAACAAGAAATTGATCCTCCCTTGAGAAAACGCGTCACTCCCTCAATGGCGTATTTATAAGACTTTTCTTGCTCTCATCCTCTTTTCATGAAAGATCTTGAGATTTTGTGATGTTGCCACCTCCCCCAAAGCACAAAATCGACCTCTCGAAGAAAAAAACCCCCTATCTCTTAAAAAGGAAGCGTTTCCTAACACACTCAGAACGATATGTCCAGCTTTTCATCCTCTCTTCTAAACCATTTTTGAAAGATCGATCGAACATAGCCCCCTGATCACGGCCTATTAAATTGGCTTAGATAAAATCGACCGTCTTCATAATAAAGAAAAGAATAATATCTGATCCAATCTCCCAAAGTGACGAAAGTTTTACGACCTCCATTCACATC
>CAZPTW010000585.1:0-1901 GCA_964589235.1 uncultured Smithella sp.
ATTTGGCGGGGTTTGTGGAGGCGCCGATGAAGGCGATGCCTCGAGGTTCAAAAAGCGCTTTGAAAGAAAACCTGTCATTCATTGTCCTGACCTTTCATCTTTCATCATGGGTGTCAATCGCCCTTCGCCGGTATGACGAACGGCGATCTCTCTTCAGCGGATGCCCTCTGGGGGCCGGGATGCTGAAGAAATTCAAAATTATTGATCGTAATGAATCACGAATGACTGGAACAGTCAAATGTTGACTGTCGATCGAAGGTTGCCGTCTTGGCCTTTGGGGAGCAGGAAAGCCATCAACACCATGACCAGATTGGCCGATCCAACGATCAGCAGCGTTTTGGAAGCGTCTTTGTTGAGGGATTGATAGAGCTCGCCGGTGATACTCGGCGCCGTCGCGCCCAAGCACCACGCCCAGCCCATCAGGATGGCCGAGACGACGCCCACATTCCGTCGCGCGATGTGACACCCGACTCCGGCTGCCTGCGCGTGCAGAAGACCTGCATCAGTGAGGCGAGCGTCCACCTGTTTAACGGCCACGATCCCCGCCCGGTGTTTTAAGCCACCCGCACGGGGGGGTCGCCCGCCGAAGGCCGGATCGTCTTTGATCCGGTCATGGCGGCCGATTTTCACAAAATATCGTCCATCGGCGCGTATGCGGCCTTCAAGTTCAACGGGAGCACGCGAGCCGAAGCGGCTTACATCATCGGCCACCATTTTAAAACCGCTTTCGAGGTGGGGCTTTCAGGATGTTGGGGGATGCGGCGCTTGTCCCCCGCCGTCCAAACAGCTCGAGAGCGATACACTGGAATACGACATCGGCGTGCATGACCGCCTCTTCGAAGACGGCCTGTTCGCCATGCAAGCGCGGCAGATTGTCATCCTGGACCGTCCGGACACCGCCGACGATCTCAAATTTGAAACCATTTTCTGGGTCAACCTGAAGAAACGGCTTCTGGAACCAGAAGATTGAAACCAACCTCAACGCCGCCTACAACCCCGAACACGGAGGCGTGACGGCCAAGGCCAACGCCTGGTATGTGGTAACGGACTGGTGGAAAGTTGGGATCACGGCCATCGGTTTCCGGGGCGATGCCCAGTTGTTTTCGGCCGCTATCAGAACAACGACCAGCTGGAAATCGATCTGGTCTTTTCCTGGTAAGACAACAAAGGCAAAACGAAACCGGATGAGGGGTTGAAACAGCGTGGCCTTGCCTCACAGGCAATCCAGCGGACTTTTCGGCGCATGGGATATATCACGCAACACATGCGTATAAATCATTGTCGTTTCGACATTCTTATGCCGCAGTAACTCCTGCACTTCACGGATGTTGACTCCGTTCATCAGGAAATGTGTCGCGAAGCTGTGACGTAACGTATGCACCGTGGCAAATTTGGAAATACCAGCCTTGCGGATTGCTTTTTTTATTATATTCTGAATGGCCGCATCGCTGATATGATGGCGGCGCACTTTCCCGGAACGTGGATCAACCGAGAGATTAGTCGCCGGGAAAACATACTGCCATGCCCACTCCTTACCGGCGTTAGGATATTTTCTGCTCAGAGCCTCGGGAAGATGGACGTCGCCATGCCCGTTTGCAAGATCATTCTCATGCAATTTTTTCACTTCGGCTAAATGATTCTTTAACTGATCCTTGACCGCTGCCGGCAGGATAGTCGTTCTGTCTTTGTCGCCCTTTCCGCTGCGCACGGTCAAAGTATTTAAATCCATATCTACATCCTTGACTCTCAGGCGGGCAAGCTCCATCAGTCTCAGGCCCGAACCATAGAGCAATCCGGCAATGAGCAAATCCCTGCCGTTCAAACACGCCAATAATCGTTTGACTTCGTCTACTGAAAAGACAACAGGCAGTTTCTGCCCGCGTTTCGCGCGGACAGTTTCC
>CAZPTW010000586.1:0-1891 GCA_964589235.1 uncultured Smithella sp.
CTTTCTGTTTTGCGGCCATCCAGGCGCCTTTGGCGATGACACCGTGTCCGCCGCGACGTCTGGACGCGCCGTTCGAATAGACGAACCTGTTTTCAGCGGCCAAATCTATTTTTACGATTCCGGCGGAACATTCGAGCATACCGTTTTGCTTCTCCACGGCGTCGGAGACGAAGCCTCCGATATCTGGCGTGGACTTGCCGGACAGCTTGAAAATCACTACCGCGTCATCTATTTTGATCTTCCGGGATTCGGCCGATCAGACAAAGGGAAGAAAGACTATACGCTTGAAAAATACGCCGCGCTGGTCAAATGGATTTACGACCAGCACGTCCGCGGCCCCATGACCGTCATCGGGCATTCTCTGGGCGGCGCGATAGCCCTTTATTACGCTGGGACAAACCCGGAGAGCCTGGAGCGCGTCGTGGCGGTCGATGCCGCGGGTATTCTGCATCGAACCGCTCTCATGCGAAGTCTCGCCGCGGCCGGTTTGGCCAGGCGAAGTGAAAACAGCCTCTTTCAAAAACAGATCGAAAAATTGAGCGACCGTGTCTCTGCCAAAGTCATGGTGAGTTCCATCTCCCGGAACGCGGCAGGCGAGAAAGCCTCGAGGGCCGATCAACAGATGTTTCGCGGGAAAATGCCCGATACGCCGCAGACAGCCGCGTCTTTGTCGCTCGTCTCGACGGATTTCAGCCGAATCTTGGCGCAACTGCAAAGACCCGTCCGGCTCATCTGGGGCGAAAAGGACAAAACCGCTCCGCTTCGAACGGGAAAAGCGCTGGCCGCCATGATCCCGGGCGCCCATCTGAGCATCATCCCCGGCGCCGGGCACAGCCCCATGATGGATCGGCCCAACGACTTTTACAAGGCGGTCTTTTCGTCTCTTTCCGAAAGCCAGGATCTCGCACAATCACCTCTCGAACGATGGCCCGGCAGGAAATCCATCTCGCTTTCGTCCAAACGCAATGTCTTGCTTCGGGGAGAATTCAACCGGATCGAAATTCGCAACTGCCGCAATATCCGGCTTCACGACATTTCGGCCCGCTTGATTCATATCGAAAATTCGACCGTGGATATGGAAAATTTTATGCTGAAAACGGAACACAAAGCCCTCACCCTCATCCAGTCCACCGCGGTGATGACGGCGGGAAAGATCCACGCAACTGTGGCGATTTCGATGTCAGGAAGCTTTTTGGATCTGGCGGGCGTGGAAATACAGGCTGAAAAAAACGCAATGGAATCAAAGGACACATCTCCCTCGGTGGCGGTCTTTTCTCTGTGCCGGATTCAAAGCCAGAAACAAAAAGGCTGGCTTCATGACATGGCGGAAATCACGAAAGACAACCCATTGTGACCTTCAATGGAACGGCGACCGCAGAAACAGTGAAGAGCCTGTTCACCATCGGCGCAGTCCTCAGAGACGAAGTATGAGTTTCCCCGGCGCAGTCAATAAGGATCGGCTTGAAAGAGATCATGACATCGATGTCGTCGAGGTCATCCTCATTGAAGATGGGTACATCCGTTATAAAACTGAGCAGAAAGCATGTATTGAGCGGATGAAACGGCTCACCCATGTTTTGCATATAGAGCCCGCCATACGGAAGCAGGATGTCCGTCATCCCGAATGTTCAGGCCTTGGGAAAGGGCAATGTCACCGAAATAAACTGAAAAGCCATCCACCTACAGCGGCCGTGGCGAAGATGCAATCGACAAACGCCTTTTGGCCCTGATCATGAGTCACCAACCCACTCTTCATCACGTGTATATGTTTTGGCCGCCACGGCGGCGATGACAGCTGCACCGACAGCCGATCCATCAGGCGTCAGGCAAAGGTCGAAATGGGCGGAGCGCCCCCCGTACAGTTCCACGAGCATAGATTCCATGTTGGTAC
>CAZPTW010000587.1:0-1888 GCA_964589235.1 uncultured Smithella sp.
AAATAAAAAAATCAATTCATCATATCTAATTTCGCCCAATTACATATTCATTGGTGATTTAAAAATTAATAAAGAGATCGATCTCGAGAAAGCTTGAGAATGTCCATATAAATCAGTTTATCATGGAAGTCATTATTTGCAATAACAATTTGAGATATAGTCTCATTTCAAGTCATTATATCACTTAGATTTTTGTTTGAATTGCTATGAGAAAGGTTTATGGTCTATATTATTTGCGATTTTTGAACCTTAAAATAAGGGCTAAATAATTAGAAAAACGTCAAAATAAAGAGAGTACCTCAGTATTAGCTCTCCCGCGAAAACGCAGTACAACCAATCGCTACGCCCTTTATCTTCCGAGTTCGGAATGGGATCGGGAACTAAGCGTAACTCTGACCGAGGCAAGTAAAAAAAATGCACGGTTCAATTTAAAGTCATGTTTTGTAAGTCTCCCTTCAAATGTTTTTGGACAACTATGTGGAAATGGTTAGTATAAAAAAGTGAGTTTGCTTTGCGTGTAAGTTAATCTTCATAATAGATTGATTTGGATGGAATCAAAGATTCAAAATCTTCAACCTTAACATCATCTTTGTAAACCAATTCAATTATTTTTCTTCCTAGGTGATGAATATGCGGGTCCTCGCGGAAAAATTCCAATTCTTCTCGGAAGAATGAAATAAGTTGGTTTGACCCTTCTTTAAATGCCTCATCTCCAACTTCTCTTTGCAAAGAGACATCCAAAAATGCAGGATCTATCTCTTGACCTTCAACGTTCATTTTTTTAAGCGTGTATCCCAACAAAAAGCAATTTGAGGTTTTAAGTTCCTCGTGCGAGAATCTTGTTTTTCCTCTTCTCGGAAGGAATTCCCTTGTAACCCACTGTGGCATAAAGCCAACCTCCCATGCACCAACATGTTTTACGGGACACAGAATGTAGCTTACTTCCGGTGCGTCAAGAATTTGTTTGAGAAGCAAGTTTGCTTAACGACTTGCTTGCCGGTGGCGAACGGCCAATAAGATCCTACACCCTCTGACTTCATTCCTTCAGTATCAACAATACTCGGGTTTGCATACCCTCTCGGGGCGACTAACCGCCATAACCATGCTATCGCAGGAGGTAATATGTGAAATATACCTAAAATCCCATAACTGGGCTCCTCCGCAGTACAAGGTGGACACCTTACACCAAATGAACGAATATCAATACCGATATTTCCTTTAATCGCTTTCGGAATAACCGAACGTCTCAAAATGAATCTTGGGTTAGGACATTTCTTCCCGGGTTTGTCTTCAATATGTTCCCAAACTAAGGCTGTGCTGTTCGGTTGAGCATCGATATTTAAGAATAATAACGGTACTTCGGAATGTATGGATTGTTTTTCAATGTCTGGGTCTATACCGTAATGTTTAATGTGATCGACCCGAATAAACCAACCTCGTTCTGCATCAGCAGCGTGTAATTTTCCGTCATTTTTTTGAAAACTCGGGTGACAGATTGCCATATCATCCGCGCCAGCGCGTAAACTGCAAGTTCTTGTGATATAAATATATCGTTTTTGCCCGTTTTTCGTGTTGCTTCCAAGAAGTATTGAACCTTCGGCATCCCGATGGATCGTTTCATTCATTTCACTTTTTCCACCGCCGCTAGCTCCCTCGTGCATCATTACGAACTTGTTATCGTATGGTGTGACTACTTGAACAATAGAACAGTGGTTCACGACCCATCCCTCTTGCTCACCGAAATGAATCAACGCGCCATAAACGCCTTTTTTTGCGCTCGGTCCGGGATAAAGGTTGTAACTAAATATTTCATAGGTAGTTTTTGTCCGGTAATGGACTACTCTTTGTTTCTTATTGAAATGAGTATGTCTGAATGGAGGGCAAGCAC
>CAZPTW010000588.1:0-1882 GCA_964589235.1 uncultured Smithella sp.
GGCAACGTACTTCTTTTATCTCCTCCTTCGGTAACATTTTATTTGAGGCAATTCGGGATGACAAAACCGTCTTGCAATCATTGAAAACAGAGTTTATAATCCAAAAAAAGTGTAGTCTTGAAACGTGTCCGATTCAGAAACCCCTGTTCGTCCGATTGCGCTTGCGGATGGCAAGTTCTTTTCAAACAGTCTAGTGTTTGTCTTGTAAAAAATCGTCATGGCTTTGGCCATATCGATGGAAAGGAGTTTTCATCATGCGTCAATCCACCGCTTATGTGATTGCAATCGCTTCCTTGCTGATGGTGGGATTTTTTTGCACAGCGCAGGCCAGAGAAATCCCCCCCATTGTTTCCACCGATTGGCTTTTCGCGAATTTGAAAAACCCGAAATTGATCATCCTGGATATCCGCCGAGTCGAGGACTACCGGAAAGGTCACATTCCCGGAGCTGTGAACGCTTTTTACAATGCCTGGGCCTACATGAAGGACGGCATGTATTCCTCCTTGCCGGAAAAAGACGATATCGACGACACCATCGGATATTTCGGCATCGATTTTGATCACTGGGTGGTGGTGGCAGGCTGTATGGATACGCCGCGACTGAGTTACCAAAGCGCGCGGGTCGCCTGTACACTCCAATATGCGGGGATCAAAAACGTGGCGCTGCTTGACGGGGGATTCAATAAATGGGTTCTGGAAAAGAAGCCGCTGTCCGAAAAGATCGAAAAGCGCAAGGCGAAGAAATTTAGAGGGGCATATTCCAAAGAAAAATTTGCAACCAGTGCTTATATCAAGGAAAATCTCGGGAAATTGATTCTGCTGGATACCCGCGAACGGGAATTTTTCAGCGGCGAGAAGAAAATGGACTGTGTCCCCAAAGCCGGCCACATTCCCGGCGCGTTCAACATGCCCACGTCCTGTGCGTTCAACGAAGATAAAACGTTTAAATCCAAAGAGCAGCTGGCGGAGATCGTGGAGGCTGTGGCCGGCAAAGATCGTCATGCCCCCATCGTGACCTACTGTGACATCGGTCAGTGCTGCCCGACCTGGGCGTACCTCA
The DNA here is from genome assembly GCA_964589235.1 of uncultured Smithella sp. GTDB lineage: Bacteria > Desulfobacterota > Syntrophia > Syntrophales > Smithellaceae > UBA8904. The sequence continues at coordinate 1,060 of CAZPTW010000588.1, forward strand.
TGACACAGGTCTTGGGGTACACCAACGTCCGCCTTTATGATCGAGCCATGCAGGGCTGGGCCCAGGAGACAGACGCTCCTGTGGTGACGGATCCCCCTGAATCTCAAAAGAACCATAAAAAATGAACAAATCGTTTACATGGATCACACATCGATACGTCAACGGCATCTGAAGAGGTTTTTGTTATGCATCATCGAAGATGGTTTGTGGTTTTGTTGCTCATTGCCGGCTTTCAACTGGTTTGCATCCGGATGTCGCCGGCCGCCGAAGAAAGCGGCTGTGTGAAATGTCACGCCAATGAGGCGATCATCAAAGCGCTTCACAAGCCGAAGCCTTTGCCTCCGGCGGGCAGCGGCGAAGGGTGAGCAGGCGCTCCTCCGCCGGTCCGGCCGGAAGACATGTATAAAGGGTATGTGGTCAGCCGGGAGGCGCTGACGTCGGATGTCCATTTGCTGATGACCTGCTCTCAGTGCCATCAAGGCAACGATCAGGTCATGAGAAAAGACGACGCACATAAAGGTTTGGTGAAAAAACCATCGGATCAGTTGGCCACATGCGGTTTATGTCACAAAGAAACGGCGGCGACCTTTTCCAAATCGTTGCACTATACGACCGCCGGACAGCGAAACGGCGTGATGGGGCGCTTTTCCAAAGAAGAACTCAAGATCTTCGATACCAAGGTTTTTGAGAGATCCTGCAGAAGTTGTCATGCGTCTTGCGGCGATTGCCATGTCAAATCACCGCCGGTGAGCGGCATCACGACCGGCCTTCTGGCCGGGCACAAGTTTGTCAAAAAGGATGAAGGGAAAACCTGTTCCTCTTG
>CAZPTW010000589.1:0-1876 GCA_964589235.1 uncultured Smithella sp.
TGCTTTTCTTGGTGGACATGTACCGGATGTTGTTTTCATTGGGCGGAATCTCGATCGGCACGCGTTCGGTCACTTTCATGCCATAGCCTTCCAATCCGACGATCTTTTTGGGGTTGTTGGTCATGAGACGCATTTTGTGAACCCCCAAATCCGCCAAGATCTGGGCGCCGATGCCGTAGTCACGCAAATCCGGTTTGAACCCCAAAGCGATATTGGCCTCGACTGTGTCGTGTCCCTGATCTTGCAGGGCATAGGCCTTGATTTTGTTGACCAGTCCAATGCCGCGCCCTTCTTGGCGCATGTAAACGATGACCCCTTTGCCTTCCTCCTCGATCATCTGCATGGCGCGGTGAAGCTGGTCTCCACAATCGCAACGCGCCGAGGCGAAAATATCGCCCGTGCAGCACTCCGAATGGACCCGGACCAGCACTTCGTCCGCTTTGGTGATCTCTCCTTTAACCAAGGCGATATGCTGCATGTCGTCCACATCGTTTTCATAAACGATGATCTTGAAATCCCCGCCGTAGAGGGTGGGAAGATTGGCCTCGGCCACGCGATGTATGAGAGACTCATGCTGCATGCGGTAGTCGATCAAATCGGCGATGGTCACGATTTTCAAGCCGTGTTCGTTGGCGAAGATCTCCAAATCCGCCATGCGGGCCATTTCGCCGTCGTCCTTCATGATCTCGCAGATCACCCCGGCCGGCGTCAGGCCGGCCAGACGGCACAAATCCACCGACCCTTCGGTCTGGCCCGTCCGCACCAATACACCGCCCTTACGGGCCAATATGGGAAACACGTGTCCTGGGCTGACGATATCTTCCGGTTTGGCCGCCGGATGGACGGCCGCCAGGATCGTCGTGGCGCGATCCGCCGCCGAAATACCCGTTGTCACACCGTGCCGGGCCTCGATGGATACGGTAAACGCCGTCCCGAAACGGGCCTGATTGTCTTTCACCATCAAATTCAGCTTCAACCGGGCGGCGATTTCCTCATTGATGGTCAAGCAAATCAAGCCACGACCGTAACGCGCCATGAAATTGATCGCCTGTGGCGTCACAAACTGCGCCGCCATACATAAATCGCCCTCGTTTTCGCGATCTTCATCATCCACCAGGATAATCATTTTCCCGTTGCGGATGTCTTCTATTGCCTCCGAAATTTTACTGACTGCCATAATGCTTCCTTTTTATTTAATAAACCCATGCTCGGCGAGGAAATCCCGATCGATCCCCCGCGGGCCCCGCAATAATTTCTCCACATACTTTCCCAGGATATCCGTTTCAATATTGACCCAATCCGATTCTTTTTTCTTCGTCAGCGTCGTATGGGCGGCCGTATGCGGTATGATATTAACATAAAACCGGCCTTTTTCAAGTTTGTTGACGGTCAAACTGATGCCGTCGATCGCCACCGATCCTTTTTCGACGATGTAACGGGACAGAGCCTCGCTTGCCTCGACGGCCAAAATGATGGAACCGGATTTCTGTGTTTTGGACAAGATCCGGCCGATGCCGTCCACATGCCCCAATACAAAATGCCCTCCAAGAAATCCACCGATTCTAAGCGATTTTTCCAGATTGACGCTGTGGCCGGTTTGAAGACGCCCAAGCGTCGTCTTGCTTAACGTCTCGGCGGAAACATCCGCGGTGAAGGTTTTGGCTGTTTTAGATGTCACCGTCAGACAGGCCCCGTTGACCGCGATACTATCCCCCAGGGAGACGTCGCTCAAATCGAAACCCGCCTCAACCTCCAAAAGGGCGTCGGCGCCTTTCATGGTCAGCCGAACCACTGTGCCCGCTGCTTCGATGATTCCCGTAAACATCTCTATTTCTTGCCTTTGTTGAGAAGTTCCTTCAATTCCGTCATGAATTCG
>CAZPTW010000590.1:0-1867 GCA_964589235.1 uncultured Smithella sp.
GCTATTGTCGCACCCGGCCCAGGTTTCAATAGCCGAGGCGGCCACGCCGCTGTAGGCAAGGCCAAAGGTACGGCCAAGGGACATGTTGGCATCACGGGCCGTAGCCGGACTCCATGCGGCGCGCTGCCGTTGGAATTCGAGCGTATCGGGATAGCCGAAATCGCTCTGCTGGTGGTAATTGGCGGCAAATACCTGGAAAATGGGCTTGGAAAATCCATTGTAAATATCAAATGATGCCTCTGTCCAGAATTGATCCTGGTTTTGAATCGGGCCGGAGGTGTAACCGGCAGGCAGTAGACGCTGGATCAATTCTTCTTTAGCCAGGAAGGCAAGGAAGTTGGCGCGCTGGTCCCAGGTTGTCCAGGTCGAAAAATACCGGGCGGCATCGTTGTAATATGCGGAGCGCCAGTCAAGATCGTTCAACAGGACAGACAGCACCTCATTGTCCGGGCCGCTGGCGCCGACAAAAATCTGGCCGGTTGGAGCCAGCAAGAAGCGCAGGGTCACTCCGGTCGGCCAGCTATCGTCGGCACGGTCGTCGTTGTCACAATCTCTGCCGAATGTGTAGCTGTTGAGCGCCTTTTCATAGACGGCGAATTTGCCTTGCATCGTGGCGTTGTAAGAAGCATCCTGGACAATGGCCGCCGTATCGATTGTGTTGCCGGTTTCCACCGCCAGCACAACCTTCGCGCCCGTCATAAAGGAAAGTGCATCTTCGTAATAGTCGGGAACTTCCGTCGATACTCCGCTGCCGATGGCCAGGCCGTTGCACTGTCCGATGCTTGCATGCGTGATGGTGCGCAGAGGCGTTTCCGTGTCGGATGAGGCGTAAACGGCGACGGCTTTTTCATCCCGCGAAACATAGATTTTGCCCGTCTGGTCGAAACCGATTCCAAAGGAGCTGTAAGCAGATAGTTGACCCGAAAGCCAGATTTTGAGTTGATTTCTGTTTATATCATAGATACGGATTCCGCGAACCGATCCGGTCATGTCCTTAATGTATGTCTTGCCGTCCGGGGCCACTTTTGTTTCGTAATGACTGTACCAGCTCTCGCCAAACTCGCGTACAACCGCTCCGGAGGTCGTTATTTCATAATTTTTACGATCATTGGAGGGGGACCAGAAAGTGGAAAAAAGGAGATTGCCGGACAGGGGATCGTAGGCAATGCCCGAGGGCCCATCGTAATTGCCTCCGGCCGCGCCATAACCTAGAATGCTTCTAAAATCGAAGGTGTTGATATGCTGATAATCGGCATCGAAAATCTCTATCTTGCCTGCCGCATAATTGGAAACATAGATATTGCCGATGTTGTCTTTTGTAAGAAAAAAGGCCCGTTCGTTTACGCCATCGAAATATCCCGTACCGAATGTCGTTATATAAATATCATTCCGGAAAACCTTGAGGCTTGTATCATCTGCGACGATCAGATTTCCCTTCGAATCGAAAAGACAGTTGGAGGGATTATTGAGCGAGCCGTTGCCGATGGCCTTTATGTAAGTGCCGTCTAGGGTGAACTTGTGTACAACCTTCGAAGCGGAATCGGCAATATAGAGATATTGGGTGCATAAACCTGAATGGGGGAATGCAAAAATCCCGATGAAAAAAATGAAGAGAAACACAAGAATGATTTTCTTCAAGAGAAAGGAACAGTGATCAAATTGATGATTTCCCGCCATCAGAAAAATCGGTCTGTTCGCGTCGTCAGCTTTTTTCATCTATCCATCTCCATTATTTGTTGTGACTGATTCATAAATATATTTTGGTGTGGTGTAAAAATGTGGGTTTGTCTTCGGTGGAGCATTTGCAATTTTCCTTTAGATGTTTTTGGCGTTAAAGTCAATAGCAAAGTGTTAAGATCAAAGCGTG
>CAZPTW010000591.1:0-1860 GCA_964589235.1 uncultured Smithella sp.
TTTTGTTTTGCTTTCGATGGTGGCGGTCGACACGATCTGGGCGCACGCGCTGATTCCCTCCCCCATGGCCGGCGGCTCACTGGGCAGCTCGCCGGATGATGTGACAGTGACCTTCGCGGTATACCCCCCGCAGGATACGGAGAGAGATTGGACGGAGACATCCGCCCGTTTGGCTTCAATGCCGGATGACGCCGCATGCAAAAGACAGGAGTTTATGGTATCCTGCCTCGTGTATTTCGCGAAAAACGAAACCATCCCCGCGCAAGACAGGCTCAGGATCACGACCAGCGCGACGGCAATGACGGCTTCCATCATGGAAAACCCTCGCTGATTCCCGATCGTCGTTTTGGCACATCCCCATGACATTTTCATCATGGACATCCTCCGGAACCTCGTTCAATTCTTGTCGCTCCAAAGCGACCGACCACCACTTTGTAGTATTTCACGCCGTTCGACGCGCAAACATGACCGGGATAGATGGCAAACCCCCTCGGATCGAATGAAAGACCTTTCGCCCCCTCCATCGTACCGCTGGCCGACAGGCTCACAAAGGCATCGTCGACACGCAAAGTGTTCAAGATGGGTCCGCTGCAGATGTTTGAACGGTTTGCCTCCATGTTGACGATGCTTAAGGTCTTGGCCGCAATGTCCACACATACCCCGACATTGATTGACTTTTCCATGGCCACCAGTTTGCTTGACTTGATGAGACTTTCCACGGCGTAGGCGTATTCGTGAAATTTGTATGTCCTGTAATAGGCGGAAAAAGAAGGAAAACCTATCGCAATGATGACGGCCATCACGGCGATCACCACGCAGACTTCCATTAAGGAAATTCCCTTATGGTTCCTTTTGTTCTCCATAAACAAACGCATCCTTGCCGCAATAATGTTTTGTATGAATGTCAGTAGAAGCTTTTATATTGTGAGCCGGCGGACGCTATTTGCTCCCGACGTCCGCCCGCTACTTGTACGCCGGAATTAAAAACTGGTAAAACAACTCCCCCATGAATATATATGCCACTGCCGCGGCGGAAAGAAAAGGCCCAAACGGAACGGCGTGTTTCATATTCTTTTTTTGGACGATCATGACGGCAAGCCCCACCAACGCGCCGGACAAAGAACTGAACAAGAGGATGAAGATCAGAGATTTCCACCCGAAAAAACCGCCGATCATGGCCAAGAGCTTGATATCGCCTCCTCCCATCCCTTCACGCTTCGTGAAAAATTCATAAAAAAACGCAACGGCAAAAAGGACGCCCCCGCCGATCAATAACCCGATGAGGGCTTCGATCCACGGAACCCCCACAATGAAAACCGCGGCCAGAAAAAAAATCGGGATACCGGGAAGTGAAATGACATCCGGAATGATTTGATGGTCGATATCAATAAAGGTGACCACTATCAAAACGGCTGTGAAAACGAAGAAAACAAGACCCTTCAACGTCAAGCCGAACTTCATGAAAAGGACCAAGGCAAAAGCCGCAGTCAAAAGCTCGACCAGGGGGTAGCGCCAGGAAATTCTCGCGCCGCAGGTGCGACACTTCGCCCGCAGCACCAAGAAACTTACGATCGGGATATTGTCATAAAACCGAATCGGCTGATGGCAGTTTGGACACCGCGAAGAGGGTTTCACAATCGAGGCCTGGGCCGGGATCCTGAAGATGCAGACATTCAGGAAGCTGCCGACAACCGCGCCGAAAATGAAGGCGAAAAAGTATAACATCATCCGGGATGTCATCCTTGGTGGTTTTTGGGAGGGAAGCTATCCTGTTTTTTCATCAGAAGTCAATAGAAATATGATGTTTCCGGAATAAATTCCTTTACAACCCGCCGATCCTTAAGGTAATGACCTTTCTCA
>CAZPTW010000592.1:0-1860 GCA_964589235.1 uncultured Smithella sp.
GAGTCTTTCGGGACAAACTGGCGGATGACGGAGATGCAGGCCGCCCTTGGGCGAGTTCAACTGCGTAAACTGCCGGGGTGGGTCGAAAAGCGCCGACGGAATGCCTCCCTATTGACCCATGCGTTTCAAAAAATTCCCGCGTTTCGTGTCCCGGTTCCGCCGGATGACCGTGATCATGCCTATTACAAGTATTATGTCTTTATCAAATCGGAGCTTTTAAAAAAAGGATGGGATCGCAAACGTGTCGTGATGGCCATCAATGAGGAAGGCATCCCCTGTTTTACGGGTAGTTGCAGTGAAATCTACATGGAAAAGGCCTTCGACGCGGACCAGTTACGGCCGAAAAAAAGGCTGCCGGTTGCCGAAGAGCTCGGGCAGACGGCAATGATGTTTCTTGTCCATCCGACGTTGAACGAAGAGGATATGCAAGACACCATTCAAGCGGTGGCGAAGGTGATGTCCGCAGCCTCCAAATGACGGTTTTACGCATGGTGTAGAGCGGAAGCCGGAATGGCACTCATCCATTCATACCGCTATGCTGCTTTATTCTGAATTAACCACGGTTGTTTACACGCGGTGTCCCATATCCAAAGCGCGGGAGGTCTGCCTCACGGCTCTCAACTGGCGAGTCCTCCGTAAGAAGTAATCGCCTTTTTACCGGATGACATTCCCTTACCCCATTATGTCACATCAATCGCTTGCGCGTATGGGCGAAAATCCCGTCCGAATAAATCGAATGCTTTTGAAACGTCCAAGAGCTTTTTTTGAAGATTAGAATAAGGCAATAACCACCCCCGCGGCGACAGCGACGTTCATCAAGATTTGGGTGATATCTTTGATTTCGCGAAGCCATGCGATACGTTCGGTTTTTTCCGGCACAACGATGGTGTCTCCCGGTTCAAGAAGACGGACATCGCTGCTTCGACTCGTCATTTCCCACCGGTTGCGGGAGGGGTTCCATCCGATAAAGTTTTTGGAAACTTTTCTGGCGCTGCCATCGACTTTCAAGACGAATACATTGCCGGTGTTTGCATATTCGGAATAGCCACCTGCCGCGTCGATATAATCCTGATAACTCATGTGGTCGGAATACAGATGGCTGCCCTGCGACATGACGGAGCCCAGGACATTGACCACGCTGCTTTTTTCCGGAACATGGAGGGTGTCGCCGTCTTCGAGTTCAAAGTCAACCTCCGAGTTTTTCAGAGTTTGGGGGTCTGCCAGGTAAATGGTCATTCGGCCTGTCGCCTTGGTTTGCCTGAGCGTTTGAATCAGTTTTTGCTTTTGCGCAAGCTCCAATTTCTGCGCCGCGATGGCTTCAGGTGAGACGAGAGTTGAGGCTTCGCTTGCGCCGGCTAAGAGCATTTCTCTTTCCATCCGGTCCACCAATTCGGTAAGTCCTTTTTGCTGGACGTCTCTGACCCGCACTCTCGTGAAATAAGCGCCGCGCAGATAGGCGTGCGGCGTAAACCCGCCCGCCCGCTCGATGACACTGGATAGCTTCTCGCCCCTGCGGATCGTGTATTTCCCAGGAAAGATCACCTGGCCGGTCAAGGTCACCATTCTCACCTGCTGATAATCGGCGATTTGTTTCACGAGCAGCCGGTCGTTGGGGGCAAGCGCGAGGTTATGATCTCGGTCGCCTTCCAGGGCTTTGCGCAGGTTGATGGTTTTTTGGACCAATTTTCCGAGCTTGCCGTCTGTAATGACCATGGAGGTGATTTCCGCCTCATCGAGGTAGGCCGACTCCAGGACGTGGCCTGCTTTGAAAACCAAATCGCGCACGGTCATGTTTTCGGTCAGCTGATATGCGCCGGGATTGGTGACATCCCCCGAGATGAAAACGCTTTTCCTGGGGGT
>CAZPTW010000593.1:0-1858 GCA_964589235.1 uncultured Smithella sp.
TCAGAAAGTCATGATCCTCGCGAATATGGGGCGTAAGGAGCAGATGCAAATCCGCCGCGTCCACATCGCAGTCGCAGATCACGGGCCGCTTGGCCAGCGCCGCAAAAGACGCCGTCACGCTGGTTTTGCCGGTTCCTCCTTTTCCGCTGATAATGACAAGTTCCTTCATGCTATTGACCCGATCGTTTGTAGAAAACCTTCCGTCCTGTCCTCTGTGTTTCGACACGTTTTTCGGCGGCAAGCCTTTCAATCCGTTTCGCCGCATCGTGCAGATGCAAACCGATCCCCGCGGAGAGGCCTTCCAGCGTACAGGGACGCCGGGCCAAAAGATTTAAAATATCGTTGTCGGTTGCGTCGGACGAGCCAGCTTCGGCAAACGCTTTCAGAGGCGGGTTTTCCAGAATCTCCACGGAGTTCGCAAAGCACCCGACGAGCGTTTTCATCTGTTTTGGATCGACCGCGCAGGCAAAATCTTCAAGCGCGGGCCGGGTCACCGTTCCCAGGTGAATCTTTTCCGGCTGGATTTTATCAGCCCAGGCCGCGATTTTTTTCACCTCCGAAGGCAGACCGGTGACGCCGGATACCAGAAGGACTTCCAGCCAGAGACGTCCCGAATACCTTCTGGCAAAGGTTATCAGACCCTCCGCCATTTTTTCGAAGGGGATGTCCGGATGCGGGCGGTTAATATACTCAAACAACACGCTATCTCCCGCATCGAGCGACGGAATGACGAGGTCGGCGCCCATCAGCGCCTCGCGGACTTCCGGCAGATAAAGCAAAGACCCGTTGGTGATCACCGAAACGGGAATGTCCGTGATCTCCTTGATTTTCCTGATCAGTTCGCCGAGGGAGGCGCAAAGCGTCGGTTCGCCCGAGCCGGCCAGGCTGATGTAGTCGCAGGAAACGCCGGAGGATAGTTTCTCCTGAAGTTCGGAAAGCACGCCGTTTACTGGGACATAGTCGCGCCGCTCGGTGGTTTTGTTGGTCGTTTTGCCCAACTGACAATAAATGCAGTCGTAGGTGCAGGTTTTATGCGGCACCAGATCGATCCCGAGCGAGCGGCCCAATCGTCTGGACGGCACAGGACCGTAAAGATACTGAAACACACGCGCATTCATTTTACTCTCCGCAGTGCGAATCGCCGCAACGACTCGTGGCCCCGCAACAGGTTTTCCCCGTTGTTTCCAGCGAGCAGCCGCCGGAAGCTTTTGTCCGTCCGGAACCGCCCTTCATCAGAAATCCGGTCCCGCCGGAGACAAGTCTCTGAACGTTTCCGCCGCATTCGGGACAAACTGAAACCGGCTCGTCGCTCATGCGCTGTTCTTTTTCAAATGAATGGCCGCATCGGCCGCACTGGTACTCATACGTCGGCATAACATCTTTCTCCTTCATGAATCCGTTGCCGGATGATTTTCCATAAGTTTTCAAAAAGCCGCCGGTATTCGGGCAGGGCATCGACCATCAAAATCCCCCGTGAGTAGGCTTCGGCAATCCGCCGGTCGTCGGGTATTTCCAGCAAAACGGGGATGTCTTGCTTTTTGCAGTAGTCCTGAACCCGGCCGTCGCCTGAGCCCATACGGTTCACGATGACGCCGAAGGGCAATTGCAACTCGCGCGCCATATCGACGGCCAGCGAAAGGTCATTGAGGCCAAACGGCGTGGGTTCGGTCACCAGCAAAACCATGTCCGTGTCCCTTATCGCGGCGATCACCGGACAGGAGGTTCCCGGCGGCGCGTCCAAAATCACGTCGCCCCCGGGGGGCAGCATGCCTCTGACGGCGCGGATCAGGGGCGGCGCGAGCGCGACGCCTATATCCAACCTGCCAGTCGCCAGGGTGATATGGTCGTCACGGGAGAT
>CAZPTW010000594.1:0-1856 GCA_964589235.1 uncultured Smithella sp.
GGCGGTCGCTCCTTGGTGATTCGTGCATTCAATGTCCGGCGTCAGCATAGGATTCTGAATGGCACGGAATGCCTTATCCTGACTGAAACCGCCTGTTGCCAAAATCACCGCTTTTTTCGCCCGGATCCATTTTTCCACCCCGCTTTCTCGATGCGGGAAAACATAATCCTCCCGAATTTTCACACCTTCCATAACGCCGGCATCGTCGGCAATCAATTCCGACAAAAAAGACTTCAGACGGACCGGCACCCCCATCTCCCTGCATTTGATCAGCATCGGCCTGACAATCCCGGCCCCGGAGGTGTTGGTTGTATTGTAGGTTCTGGGAACGGAATGCCCTCCCAAGTGACTCAACGTCGGCTTGTACTTCACCCCTAGTTCATGGATGGTCCAAAGCAGGGTCTCCGCCGATTTTTCGGCGACAATTCTCGCCAAGTCCCTGTGATTGAAATCGTGGCCGGCCGCCAGCATATCGGCGAGCATCAGATCCGGGGAGTCATCGATATTTTCTTGCTTTTGCAGCGGAGAGCCTGCCGCGGCGATCAGCCCCCCACTAATCGTGGAATTGCCGCCCGGAACGCCCATCTTCTCGAAAACAACGACGGACGCCCCGATTTGACGGGCTTCGATGGCCGCAGCGAGCCCGGCGAATCCCGAACCGATGATTACGACATCAAATGCTTCGTTCCACATACCCTTCCTCATCTCCATGTTTTCATCCGCTCAGCCCTTAAGAGCACGACTCATTCAATCCCTAATTAAAAAAACGAAGCGACACCTTTCACAAGACACGGTTCATCAGAAAGGCATGCAGATTCAATTTCTTCCCACGGAGCCCCAGCTTTTTTCTGATATTCTTCCGGTGGGTTTGAACCGTATCGAATGACAATTGCATGGCCGCACAGACATCTTTGGTTGAACGTCCGGCTTGGATCAGGCGACAGACTTCCAGTTCCGTCCGGGTAAGTCTCAAAAGTCCGGCATCCAACTCTTTCTCAAACCCAGCGGTTAGAGACAGAAGCTGTTCTTCAAAAACCGCAAGATAGCTCGCGCGCACCTTTGCATCCGCCGCGTCTTGAATTTTCCTCAACCCTGGAAGAAGAGAACCCCGAATTTTTGCCGCCACTCGTTTTTCGAAATCCTTTCGATCTTCCTCGATACTCTTCATGACCGTCTTCAAGGTGAGATTCATCTCTTCGATTTGTCTTTTTTCCTCCCGTAATTGGGCTTCCATCCTTTTCTGGTGCGTCTCATCCCGCACAATCAATGACCAGTAACGCTTCCCCTCCAGATCGGTGCGCGTCACGGTCACCGTTGCAGGGAAGGTCTTGCCATCGACATACACGCAGATCATTTCAAGACTTTTTCTCTGGCCTTCGATCAACGCCTCGAAATAGCGCTCGAGCGCCGCGGCGCCTTCCGTCTCCATCAAAGAGCGGATATCGGCGCCGACGATGTTCTGTGGCTGCAATCCATATATCTCACAGGCGTGCTGATTGGCTTTTACGATCTCAAAATCTTCGTCCACCAATAAGATTCCCTCGCCGACCGACATAAAAACCGCCCCGAGAATTTTCTCGGATGTCTTTTGATCCAGGCGCCTAGGATGGATTGCCGTGCCTGACGATTCAGACGGGTTTAACCCGGTGACAACGGCGATTTCCGTGATATCGGCAATTCTTCTCAGATTCAACAAGCACTCGACTTTCTGTTCGAAGGCCAGATGCATGTCGGCCATTCTATCCTCGATACACGAAATGATGGTTTTGAAATCTCTCAAAAAATCATTCAGCCCCCGACCGCGCGTTTGCTCACGATACGCTTCATCGAGGATCCTCTTGGCCAAAAAAGGTTTT
>CAZPTW010000595.1:0-1849 GCA_964589235.1 uncultured Smithella sp.
GCCGGACATGGCGTATTGCGCGTCGCCCACCGTGAGTGTGTCTCCCAGATAAATCATACCGCCGCACTCGGCGTAAATCGGTAACCCCTCCCTTGCCGCCCCTTGTATCGACCGTCGGAAAGCGGCGTTCTCAGAAAGGGCCCTCGCGTGTGTTTCCGGAAATCCGCCGCCGATATACAAAGCGTCCAAAGAGGGAAGCGTATGATCGGACAGGGCGCTGATTTCGATGAGGTTCGCCCCGCGTTCCGCCAGCGCTTCAATATTTTCCGGATAATAAAATTGGAATGCGGCATCCTTGATCAGGCCGATGTCGACCGCCCGAGAGACGGCCTCTCCTCTTCGAGAGGCCCCGGGAAACTCACCGATGGACCAGGCAGGCGCGCGGCGCGCCGCCTGAAGCAAGGCGGACACGTCCAGATAATCGAGAGCGATCTGTCTGGCCTGTCTCAAGGCCTCGTCCACGCAATCGTGTTCCTGCGGGGGGATCAGCCCCAGGTGACGCTGAATGAAAAGCGATTCCGGAAGCCGTGGAACAGTGCCCAGTACAGGGAACCCCGTCGATTCCTCAATCGCCCGGCGGATGACGGACGCATGACGAGCGCCGTTGACGCGGCTTAAAATCACCCCCTGAAGATTCAAGGCAGGATCCAAGTGACGACACCCCAGCACCATCGCCGCCGCCGTCCGAGAGACTTTGTCGCAGTCGACGATCAAAATGACCGGCGCCCCCAGAAGCTTCGCCAATTCGGCGGTGCTATAGTCTCCTGCGCTTGTCACCCCGTCGAAAAGGCCCCGATTCCCCTCGATGACGGAGACGCCGTCGCGTGACGCGCGACGCATGAAAGAACGGGCCAACCCGTCTGCCCCCATCAAATACAGATCCAAATTGTAGCAGGGACCGGACGCCGCCCTGGCCAGCCAGGCGGCGTCAATATAATCCGGTCCCTTTTTGAAAGGGGCGACCGCAATCCCCTGTTCGCGCAGGGCTGCGATCAAGGCCACCGAAAGGGTCGTTTTTCCCGCGCCGCCTCGAAGAGCGGCCATCACCAATCGCGGACATGAGCGGATCATAGCATGCGTCCTGAGCCTTTTTTCCTTGTCCTCACTCTTTCGGGAAATACTCCGCCAACATCAGATACGTGGAGCTCCCGCTCGACCAGTATTTCAAAACGTCCTCATCAAGAAGCTCTTTCACCGCGTTTTGCACGGCGTGCCGATCTTCACCCGGCAACCATTTGGTGACATCCCGAATGTAGAACATTTTCTTGTCACCCTTCGATTTTTCGCGAAACAACTCCGCGATTTTCGCCTTCAAATCGTCGCTCATCGCTCACCTCCACTTAAACTGGGCGGATGTTCGGAAGGTTTCCGTGGCCAAATCGAAATCGTCAATGTGCTGGTCCGTAAAGGGAATTCCCGTCAATGAAAAAAATCTTTCCCATCCCACGCGTTCAATCCATTCCCCGATCCGCTCGTGTTTTTTGGCGTGACCGGCGTAGACATCGATGATGTTTTTAACCGCTTGGACCACTTCCGGCCAGCGCGGCGGGTTGTTGGGAAGAAATGGGATGGCCAGCTTGGAAAACATCGGCTTGCTCCGGGCGTTCGAAACCTTGCCGCCCACCCAAATGGAAATTCCGTCGTTGTCCGGATCGGCAATGGGCATCGCCGGGCAGACGGTATAGCAATTTCCGCAGTACATGCACTTCTCTTCGTTGATGGTCAGCGTCTTGTTTTTCATGTCCCCGCGGATCGCCCCCGTCGGACACGACGCGACCGTTGACGGAATTTCGCAGACATTGGGAACGCGGGAATTGTCCGTCTTGGGCACCGTGCGATGAATCCCCAA
>CAZPTW010000596.1:0-943 GCA_964589235.1 uncultured Smithella sp.
CCTCAACGATCACGTCGCGCGCGTCCGCGAGACGGCCACCCGCCTCGACGAGGTGGAAGGGGTTCTGCAAAAAGGGCTGTCTCTCTCCCAGCCGGTGTTTATGGACTTTCGCGTTTCCCGGGAGGAGTGCGTTTATCCCATGGTGCATCCGGGGGAATCGATCAGCGATATGACACTGGGCGGCCGGGAGATGGTGAACTGACGGTTCTCAATCATCATGACGCTTGACGAGGTTGAAAAATATGGAAAAGAAGGAACATATCATCTCCATTTTGGTGTACAATAAACCCGATGTCTTGGCTCGGGTCGCCGGAACTCTGGGCGGCAAGGGCTACAATATCGACAGTCTCTGTGTGAACACGACCACGCAAAAGGATATTTCAAAAATCGTGATGACCACCGCGGGAACCCAGACGACGGTCAATCGAATCATCAGCCAATTGCAGAGGATTCTGGACGTGATCTCCATTGACGATTTGACCAATGTGGAGTCCATTCACCGCGAGATGATGCTCGTCCGGATTAATTTGACGGCGGACAATGCGGTCTCCGTCCGGGCGGCCATCGAATCCAACAAATGGAAGGTCATCCTATCGGGTGACACGTATGTGATTATCGAGATCACCGGAGACACCACGCAAATCGAATTTGCGTTGGCGCGTTTGGAACCGCTGGGGGTGGCGGACATCACCCGAACCGGGATGGTCGCCTTGAAGCTGGAAGATTAGAAAAGGTCTTGATAGAATAAACAGGAAACAACGTAACATTACTCATAGGGGGTTTTATGGCAAAAATTAATTTTGGTGGAACAATGGAAGAGGTGGTCACCGCGGAGGAATTTACCGTGGAAAAAGCGCGGGAGGTCTTGAAAAACGAAGTCATCGCCGTGTTGGGGTATGGGGTTCAGGGACCGGCCCAAGCGGTCAATATGAGGGATAACGGC
>CAZPTW010000596.1:953-1846 GCA_964589235.1 uncultured Smithella sp.
TGATCATCGGCCAGTCGCCCGAAGACAAACCCTACTGGGAAAAAGCGCTCGCCGACGGATGGATTCCCGGCGAAACGCTCTTCCCCATTGAAGAAGCGGTGAAAAGGGCAACGATCATCCAGTATCTGGTCTCCGACGCGGCGCAAATGATTCTCTGGCCCAAAGTCAAGGCCAACCTGAAAAAAGGCGACGCCCTTTATTTTTCGCACGGGTTTTCCATCGTCTACAAGGATCAAACCGGCGTGGAACCGCCGCCCGACGTGGACGTCATCATGGTCGCCCCGAAAGGCTCCGGCACCAGTGTCCGCCGCAATTTTCTCGATGGAAGCGGCATCAACTCCAGTTACGCCGTCCACCAAGACGCCACCGGACGGGCGTTGGAGCGGACATTGGCGTTGGGGATCGCCATCGGCTCGGGATTTTTATTCCCGACCACCTTCCAGATGGAGGTTTACAGCGACTTGACCGGCGAACGGGGGGTGCTCATGGGAGCGCTGGCGGGAATGATGGAGGCGCAATACGCCGAACTGCGAAAACACGGGCATACGCCCAGCGAAGCCTTCAATGAAACCGTCGAGGAGCTGACCCAAAGCCTGATCCGCCTCGTCGGTGAAAACGGCATGGACTGGATGTACGCCAACTGCTCGGCGACCGCCCAACGCGGCGCACTCGACTGGCGGCATAAATTCCGCAAAGCGGTGGAACCGGTATTTGCGGAACTCTATCAATCCGTCGCCACCGGCAGGGAAACGGAAATCGTCTTGCGTGCCAACAGCGCCCCGGATTACAAAGAAAAGCTCAATCAGGAACTCAAGGAAATGCGTGAATCCGAGATGTGGCAGGCCGGCGCCGCCGTCCGCGCACTGCGTCCGGAGAAAAGAAAAAAATAATGC
>CAZPTW010000597.1:0-1838 GCA_964589235.1 uncultured Smithella sp.
TCATCTATAACAAATCAATCCCCCTCATCTTTTAGGAGAGAATAAATTCACCCTGCCGTCAGGATTTGTGTTGACAGGACACGCCAAAAAAGTGCATGTATTCGGTCATCACCCAGGAGGTCGGAAAAGCAATGTTTACAGGCAAGAGACTCGCCGTCATCGGCGGCGGTAAAATGGGCGGTCTGCTGGCGAAGGCCATGATCGAGCGAAAGCTTCTGCCGGCTAAGGATATCCTGGTGACCGATGTCGATCCCGCAAAGCTCGATGATTTGCGCGCCACGTTGAACGTACAGACAACCTCCGACAACAAGAAAGCCGTCAAAGACGCGGATATCATTATCCTGGCCGTCAAGCCCCAGAATTTCGCCGAAACGCTCCGGGGTCTCCGTCCGGTCGTTTCGATATCGAAACTGTTCATTTCGATCGCGGCCGGCATTCCCACCGATTTCATCGAGTCAGCGCTGGGCAGGAAGCCCCGCGTTCTGAGGGTGATGCCCAATGTGAACGCCGCGGCGGGCGAAGGCGCGGCCGCCGTGTCCCGAGGACATTTCGTCCAAAAAGACGACATCAAATATGCCTTGGCGATCGCAGGCGCCGTCGGGCTTGCCGTGGAAGTCGATGAACAGCTGATGGATGCCGTCACAGGACTCAGCGGCAGCGGTCCGGCTTACTGCTTTTTGATCATCGAAGCGTTGACGGACGCAGGCGTCCAGCTGGGGCTTGGACGAGATTTGGCCGAAAAACTCGCCGCGCAAACCCTTCTGGGATCGGCCAAACTCTGCCTGACAAGCCGTCAGCACCCCGCGTCGCTCAAAAACATGGTGACATCGCCCGGCGGAACGACCGCCGCAGGTTTGAGAGTTCTGGAAGAGGGCAAACTTCGCGCAACACTGATGGCGGCGGTTGAAGCGGCTGCGACAAAGGCCAAGCAGTTGGCCGCCTTGCGAGACGCTTGACGGAAATCGTCGACATTTAATCCTTAAGCTGGAAAAGAAAAGAGGAGGTTTGTGATGAACAGGGGAAGGTTGATCGTAAATCATGCGTGGCTCAAACGACCGACGGCGGTGGCTTGCGCCTTTTTCTTTCTTTTTGTTTCGATGGGATGCGGCCTCACAGGCCTCCCGGCGAAAGAGACATCCCAAGCGGCTGTGTCCTTAGAACGACAGACGGCGGAAGGGCCGGTCATCGGTGTGGAAGACCCAAGCACGCCGACCGTCTCTTGGAAGGCCATTCCTTACGCCAAAGCGCCTGTCGGAGCGCTCCGCTGGCGCGCGCCTCAACCGCCGGAAAAGCGCGTATCGCCCCTTCGAGCGGACAAGTTCTGCGACTTATGCCCACAGTACATCGACCATGACCGAAATCCGGCGACCCCGCAAATCATCGTCGGCAAAGAGGATTGCCTTTACTTGAATATCTGGGCCCCCAAAAACGCCTTAGGGAAACTGCCGGTCTTCTTCTGGATTCACGGTGGAGGCAACAGCATTCAATGGCCGCTTTTGTCGCTTCTGGACGGCGGCGCGCTGTCAGCCCGCGGGAACATGATCGTTGTCACGTTCAATTACCGCCTCGGTCCGATGGGTTTTTTCAGCCACCCGGCGCTTCAGACCGGCGACCCGGCGGGTGACTCGGGAAACTTTACCATCCTGGACATCATCGCGGCGTTGAAATGGGTGCAGGCCAATATTCATCAATTCGGCGGCGATCCCAACAACGTGACCATCGCCGGCGAATCGGCGGGCGGTCAAAATGTGATCTGCTTGGTATCGTCCCCGATGGCCCGAGGGTTGTTTCACCGCGCCATTTCACAAAGCGGAGTCATCCGCCCCTCAACACCCGCC
>CAZPTW010000598.1:0-1837 GCA_964589235.1 uncultured Smithella sp.
CCCGCCACCGAAACCATCAATATCTGCATGCAGAAGGTGCTCGTTGGCGTCCTGTACGAAGTCGGCTACCCCCGTGGCGCCGCGCTCCAAATCACCTACAAGGGCGACAAGAAAAACAAACAGGGATTGAAGTACCAATCCTTTGACATCCGCGCCCTGATCCCTGCGAAATAATTGGCGTAATTGAGATTTCCCCGGTTCGGCGGAATGCCGGCCGGGGTTTTTTTTCACCGATCAAAATCAAGGACCAACCAACACAAATCAAGTCATGCTAAAAGCAATGAAAATACCGGACGAACTCATTTTCGACGGAGTCATCCCGCCCAGCGCGGCCGAGATGGTTTTGCACGATCTGGAAGTCGCTGAAGCCTCAGGACTATCCGAGTGGAAAAAAGCGAGACTGGGGAAAATCACAGGCAGCAACTTTCACCGTGTCACACGTGGACGAGGCGATAAAGGTTGGAGCCAGACGGCAGAAACATTTATGAATGAAATTATTGGCGAGTGGATGACCGGCCTGCCAGCGACGGATTTTTCCAGCGCGGCAACCGATTGGGGTACGAACTGGGAAGATGAAGCAATAAGAGTCTATGAACAGCATACACGACGGAAGGTAGTAAGAGGCAAGTTTTACCGTGCCGAGAAATTCCGCCTCGTTGGATGCACTCCTGATGGAGTAGGGAAAGGCCACGGTTTAGAGGTTAAATGCCCAATGACCCCCCGGAACCATGTTTGGGCAATAGAGCACGAAGAGGTGCCGCCAGAATACCGGGACCAGGTCAACGGTCACATGCTCGTTACCGGAAAGAAAAAATGCGCTTTTGTCTCTTACCACCCGATGATGAAGCGCAAGGAATGGAAACTTTTTTGGATGGACGTAGAACGAAACGCATGGGCAATGGAGGAATTAAGCGAGCGTCTTTTTGAATTTGAAACGGACTTGATTTGCCGCCTCGATAAACTTGACATCGACTGGAGAAACCCGGACTACTTCAACGCCTGAGCCATGACACCACGACCATACCAACAGGAAGCAATCGACGCCGCGACAAGGCATTTTTGGTGCAAATGCAAGGAACACGCGGTTTTGGTTTTACCAACGGGGGCCGGGAAATCAATCGTGATTTCCCGGATCGTGGAGCAAACGGGCGGCAAGTTTCTGATACTACAACCCACAAAAGAGATACTGGAGCAAAACATTGCGAAGTATCGCGCACTTGGAAAAGAAGCCACGATTTATAGCGCCATCCTTGGCGAGAAAAAACGCTCGCCGGTAACGTTTGCAACCATCGGAAGTATAATGGGAAACCGGCAGGTTTTCGGCGAATTTCGGCAGATCATTATCGACGAATGCCATATCGTCAACCCACGCACAGGACAATATCAATTTTTGCTGAACAACATCGAAGGATTGACTTGCATCGGATTGACAGCAACGCCGTACCGCCTACGTCCCGGAAGTGTGCCAGTGATCGAATTTATCACACGAACCCGGCCAAACATTTTCAAGCACGTCATACACGTCACACAGCAAAATGAATTACGCGAAGCCGGTTTTTTATCGCCGATAGTGTACAAACGCCGAAAGGAAATCAATCTGCAAAATGTGATGGTCAGAAACGGAGAATACGAAGAGAATTCGATGCTCAAGGAATTCAATCGGGTCGGAATCGAAGATTTGATAATTCAGGAAATAGAAATTTTTGAGAAGGAGCGCAAGTCGATACTGGTTTTTGTCGAATTCATAGAGATACTGGAAAAGATCAAGCGCAAACGACCAGACCTGCACTACGTCACCGGAAGCACACCGCCCGACCAACGCGCCGAAATACTACAA
>CAZPTW010000599.1:0-1824 GCA_964589235.1 uncultured Smithella sp.
CGTCAAGCGGAATGAATCCGGATCGGAAATCGTTACCTGATCCGCACCGGACGAATCGAGAATGATCGCCTTGATGCCTTTCGAGCCCATCACCGCCCCCAACCCTCCTCGCGCGGCATTACGCGACGGATCACCGAAAATATCCGTAAGCGACACAGACGCTCCTTTGTATTGACGCTCGCCGGCCAATCCCGTACAAATGACGGCGACTTTATCGCCATACTTTTTATGGATTGCCGAAACCAGATCGTAATTCTTCATCCCCCGGAGGTCATCTGCGGGAAGAAGTAACGTATTTTCCTTAGTGATGAGCAAGCTGAAAAGCCTTCCTGGTTCGGGTTGGTCTTCAAAGATGATGGCTCGCAAACCCAGTCGATCCAAACACTGTCCGGCGGGTCCGCCGGAGTTGGCTTCCTTGATCCCCTGCGTAAGCGGACTTTTCGCGCCGATGGAAATACGACCGAGTTGAGGTGCTCGCGTGCCGGCAAGGGGGCCGCAGGCGATGATCAGTTTGTTTTTCGGCCCCAGCGGATCGCATTCAGGAGGAACTTCTTTATTGAGAATCTTGGCGATGAGAGCGCTCCCGCCTAGATATCGCCAAGTTTCCGGAAGGGGTTCAAAGGATACGCTTTGTTGACTCAACGAAACGCGCAGGACTTTCATGAAGGCCTCCTTGAGGTGATATACAGTCATTTTTTACGATGCTTGAGTATAATGAATAAGCGGGGAACAAGTCAATGAAATTGACGAAAAGCCGGCTGACCGTGATCTTTTCGGGAAAAAGAGATAAACGACGGAAGAGACTAGATTTTTCGAATCAGTCGTCAAAACCTTTCAATGATAATTTCTCAGTCACCTGGTCTGACCCCGAACTTCCCTTTGGATGACCGGTGTCATGATACGATCGTGACCTTTCCCAACGCCCCTCCTAATCAAAAGGACGCGCCTCATTTCCAAAAGAACTCGTTTCACCGAACTTCCCGACCGAATCTCCTCTTCTTTTTTTTCCTTATCTATTCAACCATCGATAAAAAAAGCGAAAAGCATGATGGGCATAGAAAATCGCTTACATGAAGAGGTCGATTCTCATATCCCATCTCTCGTCAGGTCTCGGTTTCACTCTCTTGATCTCATGTCCATAAGCTCCAGCAGGGGAGTCCAGCCACTGCACCATCCCACACACCCGATCATTGCGGCCATATCTTGAGTTGTCGCCGATCCACGCATCTCCCAGCGAAATCCGTTGGAATAGGCGGAAATATGTTTCTTCAGGTCGTGCAACATAGAGCGGTGACGAGTCATTTCAGAAATTCCTTCTTTTTTTGCATCGTCTCGCAAATGTTTCCGGCATCGAAGCCAAGTGTTTTCTCCCGAACAACGCCCGCAAACCCACTTTTGCCAATGGCCGCGCGTTTTCTCTGCAAAACGTCGAAACTCGGCTGGATTTTGACCTCTGTCAATCAGATCTCGACGCACCAAGTCCGGTCTTTCATTTTTAGACACATTCTCACAGACAATGCACTTGCCCCGTTGCCGAAATCCAGCCAGAATCTGCAAATCCTTCATTGGACCTCTCGCATCGATCATCTTGACGGCGACTTTCATGATGTCCTCATACACTATTGCCGGCCCCATCAAGAAAGTATGCCGGAATGAGGACTCAACGATCAGGGCGATCCAGGCATGTCGCTCACAATACCCCCACACGTTCAGTAATCTCTTACGCACCTGGGGATCCATAATGCTCCCCTGCATGTGCCACCACAGATAATGAATTTCACCCGGCGTCGGCAACAAAGTCAATGTTCAACGCACCTTCCTCGG
>CAZPTW010000600.1:0-1820 GCA_964589235.1 uncultured Smithella sp.
CATGAAGCGAAAATTCTTTTTTGATGCCTTCGGCAAAAATCAGATTGGTGCCTTCAGGTGAATGCGGCGTATTGGCGTTTTCCTTGTTTTGGTGGAGAATCAATTGCCGAACGTCATACAGCGGAAACCCCAGACGGCCATGGAGCCGTCTTTCTTTTTCCAAGCCGCGCTCGATGAGCTTGGCGTTCACCAGTTCGCGCACCAGCGATGTCGTCAGAAGGCCGATGCCGGAAGCGACGATTTGCTTTTCGACATCCTTGGAAATCTCGGCGGCCAAAAGGTAATCGATATCCGCCTCCCGCAAAAGCGCGTCCACAATACGCTGGCGGTTCCACGGCGCGATTTCCTCGCCGGAGGTTCGAATGAACAGCGTCAAATCGGTGGTTTCGGATATTTCAGCCATATTAAATGTTGGTCGGGATCGACGTCTCGATATTGCTCAATGCCGCCTCCGCCGCGCTCGACAAGGCTTCATCGTGGTCGTGATTGAGGGCGAACACGCGGAAATGTCGAACGCGCGCCGGAATAAACCGGTAGATCTCGGCCAGCGGTTCGGAAGAAATCTGTCCGGTATTCGGGTTGAAAATATTAATCAGCTTGGCAGGCACCGCCATGGGGTTGATCGGGCGGGGGTCCTGCGTCGCTAAATCCACACGAAATGGAAGGGACCTGAATCGCCCGGGCAAATAGGATCGGATCTTGGCCTCATAGGTCTCCGCTTTGGGCAACTCCGTGCCGCGTTGAAGATTTTCAATTGAGATTTCAGCGGCATAAGCCATCTTCCATTTGATTTCACGGGTGAAAATCTTTTGCCACTCCGCCGCCAATACCCTTTTTCGCTTTTCCTTGGCCGCGTGCCACGCGCGGACTTCGCTGAAGAGGGACCATTCATCGCATTGCAGATATGCATCGAGATGTTTCGTCGGGTCGTCCGGACACATCATCTGCAGCGTCTCGCTGAAAATTTCCTGCAAATGTAAATCCAACGCGCGCGTTGTCCGGTGAAAATAAACGTTGCTGTAAAGATTGAGCCGAGCGTTCAAGAAACGACGGAGCGCAGAAATACCCGATTGATGCAGGGCCAATCCTTTTTTTGTGAAGATCGTATAATACCGCAAGCGTGGAATGTCGATCATATCCAAGGAGAAACCGGTCATGTAAGCGTCCCGCTGAACGTAGTCCAAATTGTCGACCGTATAAATGCCTGAAAACAACTGTCGCAGCATCTCCAGCCACCTCGGCGGCTTGGACTCATCGCTTGGTCCCGGCATTTTGATCAAATAGGCCACTTGTCGGGGATCCATCTTCTCGGACGCGGCAAAACCGCCCGACGGCCCTCGCCGGATCCGGGAAAGAATGGGCCCGAGTTTTCTGAGGATGATTTCTCGTCCCATATCTTCATGGGTTAAACCCCAGCGACTCAGGTAGTGCTCATCAAAAAAATGCCCAAAAGGGCCGTGACCGACATCATGCAAAAGCCCCGCCAGACGGAGCAGCTCTTCCACATAGTGGAATGAGGGTGTCCCCTTGCAGACATCTTTGAGACTCGGATAGAGGTGGCGGGCGAATTCGCCGGCCACATGCATGGTGCCCAGCGAATGCTGAAACCGGGTGTGCTCCGCCGCAGGATAGACCCATCGGGCGCTTTGCAGCTGGTAAATACGGCGCAAGCGCTGCATCCATGGCGAATCAATCAGATCCTTCTCTGTTTTTTCCGAAGGATCGGCCGCCGTGGGCACTGTGAAAAACACATAGGAATGGATCGGATCGGCGATGAGCGCCATACCGGCATAAGCCTTGAAGGTTCGACTGTCTTTTTC
>CAZPTW010000601.1:0-1818 GCA_964589235.1 uncultured Smithella sp.
ATTATATTACTGGTTGTTATCCTGCTTTTCTTGTACTAAAAAGTCGGAAGAGCCATTTTTATAGAACGCGGTTCGAATTGACTTTTTTGCCGAGCCGTCATAGAAAGCAGCTGCATTTCAAACAACAGGAAGTAAAATGAACGATATCATTTTTGACGAAAACGAAGACTGGGAAAAAAGAATCCTCTGCAGCGACGAATCTTGCATCGGTGTCATCGGACCGGACGGTAAATGCAAAGAATGTGGTAAACTTTATGACGGCAAACAAACGGATACCCCCGAGAACGGACAAACGAAAATCACACACCCAAGCGATCAGCCGCCGTCTTCGTCAGAGGAAATCATCTCCGATGAGGAATGGGACCGAAGAGTTTTATGCAGTGACGGAACCTGCATCGGCGTCATTGGACCGGACGGTAAATGTAAAGAATGTGGTAAACCCTTGAACTGAACCCTGCTGCTTAGGGGCGTCGGCAAGGTTTCGACCCAATGAAAATCCTTGTGGATTCTTTCATCGGCGTTTCTTTTTGATCGTTTCCTTTTGGGGAAGGCAGACTTTTCGATACAATGCCTCCCCTCCGGTTTTTGGAAAAATAGGGGTCCATTCAGTGGGAGGGTTGCGGTGCCGCTTGAGGACCTTGCCGTCTTTATCAAAATCAATAAATTCTTCCGCTCGGATCAATTTCGCATGGCAATCAAGTTCCCATAAAATCGTTTCATGGTGATAAAGCTGGTATCGAATCGATTGCTCCGGGTCGATCTTTTTGACATCCTCAATCATTCTCTCCCGTTGATCCGTCGGTATGGTTTTATAAGTCCAAACCAGCAAAACGCCTGGAGCCTTCTCAACCATTTTCTTGTTGTAATAGAAAGAAGAATTCAAAGGCTCCCAAAGAGCAGGATTCGGCCGGTCGGCGCCCCAAGCGGAGACCACCGACGGGAAGACACCCCCCCACAGGAGGATGAACACCATCTTCACAATCCTTGCGGTATGTTCGGCATTCTTGCGAACAACCACGCTCAACAGATACTTCCATGAAGTCGAATGAGCACCTTCCATTTAAAACTCGTAGAGTTTTGCACCGGGTACGACGGTGAATTTATGCCGCAACAGCACATCGATTGCTTTTTCCGGGTCATCGAAACGAAAAATGATCACGGCGTTTTCGCCGCTTTTTTCAACAAACGCATAGAGATATTCCACATTGATGCCTTCTTGATTGAGAACCTCCATGATCCTGTGAAGACCACCCGGCTGATCGGGCACTTCCACCGCGACGACGATGGTTTTTGTCACACGAAAGCCCGCTTCTTTGAGAACCTTGTTGGTTTTCTCTACATCGTTGACGATCAACCGCAAGATGCCGAAATCGACTGTCTCGGCAATCGACAACGTCCGAATATTGATTTTGTTTTCTTTGAGCACGCGGGTGGCGTGTTCCAGCGATCCAGGTTTATTTTCCAAAAAGACGGATATTTGTTCGACCTTCATAGACAGCTCCTCCACATGGTTTGTCGAAAACGGTGTGAAACCGTTCGTTTCGCGGTTTCAAACGATCAAATCGTGCGCTTGTCAATAATTCTCTTTTCTTTTTCTTTTAACGTCTGCGGGGCGACCAACTTAACGCGCGGAGAAATACTCAAGTAATCTTTCATGTCCTTGACGATGCGCTGCTCGATACTCTGCAGTTCTTTGACGCCGCCGGTCGTGCTGAAGAATTTCTCTCCGACCTCGACTTGGAGTTCCACGGCGTCGAGCGCCCCGACCTTGTCGATGATCAGTTGATAATCGGGTCCAACACCATCGATGCTCTTGAG
>CAZPTW010000602.1:0-1814 GCA_964589235.1 uncultured Smithella sp.
TGGGCTTACTATAATGCAGATTGTCTCCGATACGATATGGGGTGAACGGACGCTTGCCGAAGGCGGGGTCTTTTTGCAGATGATCTTTCCGATAAAAATTCTCCCAAATCGTTTCCTTTCTTACTCAAAATGGGAACTTGGACTGCAGATGGATTTTCGGACAGGACGGGATTTTCGGGCAGGACGCCCGTTAGCTGAATAATATTTTTATCAAAACACAAGAAGTTATAGCTTGGTAGAAATATATTGAAGCAACACCAATATCAGCAAAAGCCATCATGAAAAATTTTTTTTGGATATCTTTTGGGATTATTATGCATGTTTGCAGAAAAAAAGGAAAAAATATAAAAATGACGAATATATCACTGTTTAGAAATGGAAATGGTTGCATATAATAAAAAGCAATGTAACAATAAAGTAAAAAATTAATGATGCAAAATCCAAGAAGTATAAATAATCTCGGCATTCGTAAATATCGAATCTGCTTGTTTAATATGTTTTTTTCACAAATGTTGTTTCCATATACGTGAACACAAAATACAATTCCATAAAATACACAAACATTAAATGATGTAACCCCCATTCCAAAAGAGTAAGTTGCACATAAAGTTTCAAAAAGAGACTTTGAATATAGAATACAACTCAAGGAATGCATAAGAAATTTGAATATCATTATAAAAAACATGAAAATTATCAAAATCCAAAGACCGTAATTTCTTTTCATGAACATAAAAGTTCTCCAGACAGATCAATTGCAAAACGCTTGTTAAAACAAAGAAGAATATAGAGATTTATACTGAAAACGAATCACACTATCTCCTATGGTGATTTTTTCAACATTGTCATTTATTCACAACAAAATTTCATGTCAACTTCACATCCTTTATATACATCAAATAGTGGAAAACATTTGTAAAACAAAAAAATTGACCAACCAGTGCATATGCCTCCAATCACTAAGTTAAAAGGATGTGGAAAAAGTCCACCCACAGTTCCAATGAGGCCTATGGCTCCAGGAAGTGCTGGTACTACTAAACATTTAGCTAGTTTTTTTCTATTTTGAGTTGTGCAACTTTGGCTGTAGCATTTTCCATCGTTCATTTCATATCCTCCAAAATGAATACCTCCAGGAGTCACCGCAGTTTCTCTACCATACCGATCAACATGGTTTATCGGAGAATTATGCACAAATTCGTACAAGTTGGCATGGTCTTTTTCATCCACTGGATCTCGTGACAACCATTTCCCCACGTTCCGCCAATAATACCTATAATTGTAGTAACTCAGACCTGTTTCTTGCTCGAAAACCTCCGACGAGAAGCCGAAGAAATGAACACTGCCTCCGATGGCAAATGTCTTGCCAAAAGGCTCATAGGAATAGGTTGCATTCGCGTTGCCGGTAACGTCTGTCGTCTGCATCACATTCTTATTGGCGTCATGGAGGTGGTGGAAGGAATATGCAGCGTTGGGGACGTCGTTCATCAGCAGCACTACATCCAAGCCAACCTCCGGCGATTGCCATGTATAGCATCGCAGGGAGGCATCTGCGTTGAGGGCATCGAGCTCCTCGACGAGCTTGAAACCGCCGTAGACGAATTTCAAATGCGCGGTCAGAGCCTGGCCGTCGTAGACCTTCTTCTCGACGCGGCGTCCTTTGTAGTCGTATTGGAATGTCAGTCGGTCGTCGCCCTTGAATGTCTCGACCATGCGGTTTTCACCGTTCCAGACTTGCGTCCAGCCGGTGGCGGCGTCCACGGGACGGTAGGTCATGGAGCCGTCGAGGTCGTAGGTGAAATTCAGCTGGACATTGTCCT
>CAZPTW010000603.1:0-1813 GCA_964589235.1 uncultured Smithella sp.
GGCCTGTCTTTTGTGCCGTTGAAAAGTTCTTTCGTGATTCCCTTTATCATAAGCAGTTCTTCGATGCAATCCATCGGCGCGTTTTTCGCTTGATGGGGCGTATCGAGTGCGGCGTAGAAGGAGGACTCCGCGCCGCCGGGCGTTGGTTCGTCGTCGGCGTCGATCCAGTCTTTGATGGAAGCCACGATTTCCTCCGCCTGGCTTCGTGTCAGGCAGAATTCCGGCTGCAGCAAAAGCCGGATGAGCATCGCCTTGACTTCTTCATTCTCTTCACTGCCGGAAACGAGTTTGTTGATCGGAATTTTTCCCGTTTCATCTTCCATGTGCGCTATGAAATACCCGTTATTGAACAGGGCGCCCGACTGCAGGGAAATGGATTCCATTTTCGCCCAGTCGTCGCGCAGGGTGTCGTAATCGTTTGGCGAGTTGCCCAGGATGGCCGCCGCGGCGTAAACTCCGGATTTGGCGATATAGCTTAACCGGATGCCGTCGCTGATATTGACCGCGTCGTAAATGTCGGCGCGCGAAAGCCGGTTGAGCTCGATGACGACGGCCACCAACACGACAACGATTAAAATCACCGTGATCAGCGCGATGCCTTTTTGATTGAAGGAATTTTCATTCATAGCGTTTGGGCCGCCGGTAAAAACACCCGGGTCGTGAATTTGTATGGATTGTTCGAATCATGCGGATTGACCAGGAAAAGCTCAATTTTCACCGCCGTCGGTATGGGACGCCGCGATGTTCCGCGCGCGGCAGAAGCGTCCCAGGAATCCGTCTGAATGCCGGCTTCATCGTAAAAACTCAACCGAAACATCTCCGCATTTTTGCAGATGGCGAAACCGGATGCGGAAGTCTCTTCCTTTTTCGGTTTGGCGCCAGAAACATCGGCCCTGAACAGGGAAAAACCGTTTTTTCCGTCATTTTCGGCGGCGTAATAGGTGATCATTGCGGGTTGTCCCGCCGCGTCGTTTTCGCCAAAGGACAGATGGGCGGCGGACCAAAAGGAAACATGGGAAAATTCACGGCTGCCCAGTTTCTTCTTTTCCGCGCTGAAGTAAAAAGAGCCCTCCGAAGGCTGCAGCGAGTTCAAATCTTTGATGATCCTGTCCATGGCCACTCGCGCCATATTGTAGATCGCGCTTTCTTCTTCCATCTGGCGGGCCGTCCGCAGGGTGCTGCTGTAGGACAGATAGACGGTCGTCATGACGACGCTTAAGATAAAAACGGCAACAAGGACCTCGATGAGGGTAAAACCCCGCGTCAGGCTTGTCTTGCGCATCATGCCGGCCGCCATCATTTTACATCCCCGCCTTCTTGTATAGGAGAAGCTCATAGGTTCCCCGGCGCGTAAACAATTTGTTGGTCACCGTCACCTTGATTTTTTTGAATTGCGGCAGTTGCGTGTCCCCGATTTCCAGCCGCCAGACGTACTCGGGGTAATCGGAACCGAAATCGCCGTTTTCGACATGATTGTAGAGTGACGAGGACGTTTCGGCTTCCGCCATCTTGCTTTCGGCCAGAAGCGCCGCCGTCGTCAGGAACCGTGATTCCGTGGCCATGGAAATGCTCTGGGACTGGGATCGGAAGACCGCCACCAACGCGATGGCCAGAATGGCCATTGCGATGAGAACTTCCATCAAGGTAAAGCCGCGCGTTTTTTCCCGTTCCATGAACCTCTTTTACTTTACTGAAGAATTTCCTGCACCGTAAATGGGCATGTCAACATATTGACTGTAAACATCCGTGACGCCCAGAAAGGGATTGATGACAAGAGTCATTTTTTCATCCTGATGGGACAAATGAATGACCG
>CAZPTW010000604.1:0-1811 GCA_964589235.1 uncultured Smithella sp.
TACGCGAACCCAAGATCTCATCCTTATCCAGCAGAAACATGTTCTCTGCTGCTTTGTTCCAACGTATAATGCGCAAATCAGGATCCAGCCCGATGAGAAAAGAGCTTAGACTCTCAATGAGTCTCTCCATTTCCTCGTTTGTTCTTTTGAGCTCGTGCTGCAGTTCCTGCTCAGAAGTTACATCTTTTGCGACGTGAATAACCCCCGAAGTGCTTCCTCCGTTTACCTGAAAATGCCGCGAAGTAACGTGAAAAAGTCTGCCTTGAAACAAACGGTCAATGGTCTCGCTGTATTCATTCCCATTATTCTCATTTAACTTGCAGACGGGGCAATACTCTGGTGGCGCGTCAGCGCCGTGAATAAGCTGATAACAAGTCTTACCAACAAGACCTTCTGAAGGGCAATTCAGGGTTTCGCTCACTGCTCGATTCGTCATCATAATTTTATGACAATCATCTACGACAAAAACGTAATCTGGAAATGCATTAAAAATTGCTTGCCATTCTTTAAGCATTTTTTCTCGTATACGAGCGTTCTTTTGTTCCTCCAACTTATACAAGGAACGCTGGATCGCACAATCAATGAATTTCACCTCAGCCGGTTTGGCAATAAAGTCAAAGGCTCCTCGCTTGATCGCTTCCACTGCCCTTGGAACATCGCCATAAGCCGTTAGGACAATAGGAACGATTGGGATCCGCTCTTCCGAAAGGACTTCCAAAAACTGCATGCCATTCATTTCGGGCATGACGAGATCGACGAGGACAACTTGGAATCTCCCCGTACGAAGGACACGAAGAGCGGTCATGGGATTGCATTCATACTGGGCATCGTAACCTACAGACCCGAGTGCGCGAGTAAGTACCTCCCCCGTATTCTTGTCGTCATCTACGATAAGAACGCCAAGTTTTTCAGCCATGTGTCATCCCCTTTCGCACACGGTTTTCGCCCAACTTCCGAGTCACTTTTGGACCTTAGGCTATTTCGCTTGATTCAATATTTTATCACAATTCATTATAGTCAGTAAGCAAAAATAAAGTTAACTCGTACTAGCAATACCCCGTTAGGCGTTCACCCCTATAGAAAAAGGAGAAGATACAGGATGCCGCCCCACAAACTACAATTGGCGATTGTTGGATTACGTCACCTGCATCCAAGATTGTATATGCCTCACCTACGCGCCTGTGACGACCTGCAGGTAGTAGCGGCCCTGGAGAAAGATGCTTCGATTCGCGAATCATTCTGTCGCGAATTCGGATTGAAGGGTTATGCGGATTTGGTTTCTTTGTTCAGTGATAGTAAACCCACTATTGCGGCAATTTTTCTGCCCCATGACGAGTGCGTTGAAGCGGCGTTAGCCTGTGCTGAAAAAGGGATACATGTCATGGTGGAGAAACCTGTGGCTACGTCTTCTGATGCCGTTGAGACTCTTGCAGCGGTTGTAGCCTCGCACCAGGTACAGTTTACAACCGGCTATTGTTGGAGGATGCATCCGGTAGCCGAAGAATGCAGGCGTATTATTCAAACGGGCATTTTAGGCACGATCGTATCGGGCTCGGGTCGATGTGTTGCCGGTAGGGTTGACCGTTACATAACAGGCAATGCAGAGTGGATGCTTCAGAGAAAACATGCGGGGGGCGGACCTCTTTTTAACCTCGGGGTACACTGGATAGACCTTTTCCGATGGCTATTTACCGATGAGGTGGTGGAAGTCAGCGGCAACAACGTGAAAATCAATAAGCAGTATGATATTGAGGATAATTCCTTCGCCCAGTTGCGTTTTTCTCGAGGTGCCGTCGTTGCGCTGGATATAA
>CAZPTW010000605.1:0-1808 GCA_964589235.1 uncultured Smithella sp.
TGGAATATGTTCCTGCGGGAAAACCGAAGTTCCCTTCCATTGATGCCGCAAAGAAAAAAGAGAACGTCGCGGAATCCATGAAGACCGTTTTCTATGGGGATGACAAAGCCGGCGAATATGCCCGTGAATATCTCTGTAAAAACTTTATTTATGCGGCAAACCGCGTGGGTGAAATCTGCGATAACATCATGGCTATCGATAATGCCATGAAATGGGGATACAATCATCAGCTCGGGCCTTTCGAGTCCTGGGATGCGGTGGGTGTGAAAGAATCCATCGATGTCATGAAGAAGTTGAAACTTAAGGTGCCCAAAAAAATCGATGAGATGCTGAAAAAAGGATGCGACTCTTTTTACACCACGAAAGAAGATGGAAAGTATTATTATGATTTCGATAAAAAGGGGTATGTGAAAATCGAGGAAAACCCGAGGATTATCATACTGCCTTCCCTAAAGGAACGTAACAAGATCGTCAAGGAAAACGCAAGCGCGAGCTTGATTGACATTGGAGACGGCGTTGTCTGCTTGGAATTCCATACGAAAATGAATTCAATCGATGAAGGCTTGACGGAAATGCAGAACGAGGCCTGCAACATCGTAGAAAAAGATTTCGTCGGAATGGTGGTTGCCAATCATGATCCGCGTTCATTTTCTGCGGGTGCCAATGTTTTCAAAGTTCTTGCAGGCGCTCAGTTAGGTCAGTGGGATTTGATTGAAAAAGGTGTCGAGGCGCTTCAGAACGCAAACATGAGAATGAAGTATCTCTCCAAGCCTGTTGTAACGGCTCCGGCGGGTCTGGCACTCGGCGGTGGTTGCGAAATCGCGATGCACGGCGCGCGCTGCCTGCCTAATGGTGAAACTTATATGGGGCTGGTCGAAGTCGGTGTCGGCGTGATTCCGGCGGGAGGGGGCTGCAAGGAACTTTTGGTCCGCTTGACGGAAGGCATTCCCGACGGTTTGATCGAACAGGGGTTCAACTTACAGTATCATATGGGCAAAGCGTTTGAGAATATCGCCATGGCTAAAGTCTCGACGAGTGCGGCGGAAGCGATGGAATTGGGCTACATCCGCAAATCCGAAAGAATCAATATGAGCCGTGACCAGCAGATCTACGAAGCGAAACAGCTGGTGTTGTCCTTGGTTGCAACCGGGTACAAGCCGCCCAGACCCGCTTTGATCCCCGTCATGGGTGAGAATTTCCGTGGAATGGTCAATGCGATCCTCCAGAATATGTACTACGGCAAGTTCGTCTCTGAATACGATTTGCATGTATCAAAGAAAGTGGCCTACATCCTATCCGGCGGCGACTGTGCGGAAGGGACTTACGTCACGGAGCAAGAAATTCTGGATTTGGAAAAAGAAGCGTTCGTCAGTCTTTGCGGCGAGAAAAAGACGCAGGAACGTATTATGTACATGTTGAGCAACGGTAAACCGCTGCGTAACTAACCGACGATATTACCGACGCGGTGGTTTTTCAAATAATTCCACGCGTCTTCATGACATGAAGGAGGAGAAATCATGATCGATGCTGTAATCGTAGAATCCGTAAGAAGTCCAGGCGGCCGTTATAAAAGAGGTGGTCTTGCTTCAACAAGATCAGATGAATTTGGCATACAGGTTTTGAAAGGGTTGCTGGCTCGCGTTCCGCAAGTTAAGCCGGAAGAAATCGATGATTTGATTGTAGGCTGTTCTTTCCCGGAATGCGAACAGGGAATGAATTTGGGAAGAATATTGGCGATGGGCGCCGGGCTTCCGATTTCCGTATCCGGAATGACCGTCAATCGTTTCTGTTCATCGGGACTTCAGGCG
>CAZPTW010000606.1:0-1805 GCA_964589235.1 uncultured Smithella sp.
GTGTGCGTTCCCCGCTGCCCCCAACGAAATCCAGCATCACGAAGGTACTTTTCTTGTTCGTTTGAAATGGGTTGTAACCAATCTACCGTTCGAGTTGTCTCCATCTATACACCTATTAATTTCGCCGGCAAATTTGCCGGCGAAATTAATAACATTATTCCATCTCGCTTGCAAGAGTCCATTTCTTTAAGAATATTGAGGTTCAGATAAGGAGGGTGGATTTTGGGTCGGGGTATTTAGCTTCGGTTCTTTGCTAATTGCCGCAGCAGAAAGGTTGGTGGCAAGACGTCATACCATCGAATGGCGGCCTGTCCCATTCCACTATCAGGAGAATTTCTGTTACGCCTTTTTCGTCCTGAACGGCACCACCACGGCACCGGCTTTTAATCCATCGAGATAATCCGCCCATGTCTGCATCATCTTCCGGCGCTCTTCGAGATGGGCCGTCCGGTTGTAGGCCCGTCCATTTGGATCACGCACGGCATGGGCAAGCTGGTGCTCGATGAAGTCGGGACGGATGTGCAGAACTTCGTCAAGGATGGTCCGCGCCATTGCCCTGAATCCGTGGCCGGTCATGGTGTCCTTTTCGTACCCCATGCGTCGAAGCGCCGCATTGATGGCATTGTTGCTCATCGGCCTCGTGTTTGACCGCCCTGACGGGAAAACATAGCGGCTTGCCCCAGTCACTTCCTTCAGTTCAATCAATATTTCCAGCGCCTGACGGCAAAGAGGCACGATATGCGCCTGCTTCATCTTCATCTTGTGCGCCGGGATGTTCCAGACGGCTTCATCAAGATCAATTTCTGACCATTCCGCATGGCGTAATTCCCCAGGCCGGACGAAAAACAGCGGGGCAAGCTTCAGGGCACACTTTACGACAAAATGGCCCTGGTAGCCGTCCAAGGCCCTTAAGAGGGGGGCAACCTCTTTGGGATCTGTGATCGCAGCATGGTGCCGCTCTTGCGGTTGCGGCAATGCTCCCTTAAGATCCGCCGCAGGGTCGCGCTCCGCCCTCCCCGTGGCAACAGCATATCGAAATACCTGGCCGGCTATAGTCCTGATCCGGTGTGCCGTTTCAAGAGCCCCCCGGCTTTCTACCCTGCGAAGAACGGCGAGCAGTTCAGGCGCTTTGATTTGATTGATTGGGCGTTTGCCGATCCAAGGAAATAGATCCCGTTCCAACCGGCTCATAATCGTGACGGCATGCCCCGGCGTCCATGTCGGGGTGAATTTCGTATGCCATTCCCGGGCAATGACCTCGAATGTCTCTGTTTCTTCTGTTTTTGCTATCTTTTGGGCTTTACGAACGGCATCGGGATCAACGCCATTGGCCAAAAGACGTCGAGCATCCTCACGTTTTCGACGCGCAGCTTGCAGACTGATTTCCGGGTATGACCCACAAGCAATTTTTTTCTCTTTATTATTGAACCGGTACTTAAACCGCCAAAGCTTTCCACCCGAAGGCGTGACCAAAAGGTACAAGCCACCGCCATCGAACAATGAATACGGTTTGTCCTTGGATTTGGCTTTTTGGACCTTCATGTCAGTCAAAGGAATGATTCGCTTCGGCATGACGAAAACTCCTTTTTGGGTACACGCTGAGAATTTTGGGTACCTTTTTCCTGATTTTGGGTACCTAAAACAGCCGGATTTTGGTGAATAGTATAGCACACAATCGGACGTCAGAAAACAAAAAACCCGCTATTTCTAGCGGGTTTTTGCACTTCTTTGGACTTCGTTGGATGATTGCTTGGTGGAGGCGGCGGGAGTCGAACCCGCGTCCGGAAATCTTCAGCTGCAGCTTC
>CAZPTW010000607.1:0-1805 GCA_964589235.1 uncultured Smithella sp.
TTGAGGAAGAAATTACCTGGAGTTTGATGCCCCTTGGGTTGCACTGTCCGGTGGACCCCATTACCTACCTGTCGGACGATTCATCACGAAAGACATCCGCAGGCGCGCCTGTAACTCAATTTCTTACGGAACTAGCGTCTGCATTGAAGGAGGTTGAATCGCAGGGCTCGGATACCGGTCGCCTTATGACAGTATTCCGCGTGAAACTGGAGTCGGTGAAGAAAGTGGAACACGCGGACGTGGTCGCTGGCGTTCAAGCCAGTAGTGGAGGCCAAGGAATCGGTCCTTTGGTCATTGAGAAACGGTTCGACCCGAACGATCCAAACTGGGTTCGGCGCAAGGAAATTCTCGAAGAGATCACCGAACTCCATGGCCGTAAGTTCACCTCCCACACCTTTGAAGCCGTCATTTGGCACAACAAAATCAAAGAAAAATCTCATCTATGCTGGATATCAGAAGAGGGAGTTTTGACCAAATATTCCCGTGAAGTCATTGCGATCATTCGCCGGTTATCCAAGAAGCAGGTTGATGCGGCTGTCTCGGCTTATAAAGAACACATGCGGGCAAGAGCGCGGAGGAAGAAGGCATGACCCATCTCCCGACCAAAGCACCCCGCTCCGAACTCCTCATCTACCAGACCGGGGACGGCCGCACGCGCATCCAGGTCCGGCTTGAGGATGAAACGGTATGGCTAACGCAGAAGCTCATGGCAGAACTGTTTCAGAAGGATGTGCGGACCATCAACGAACATATCCGCAACATCTACGAGGAGGGGGAACTTTCATCGGAGGCAACTATCCGGAAATTCCGGATAGTTCAACCCGAGGGTTCCCGGCAGGTATCAAGGGATGTAGATTTCTATAATCTGGATGTCATTATTTCGGTGGGTTACCGGGTCAAATCCCATCGCGGCACCCAGTTCCGCATCTGGGCCACCCAGCGGTTGCGGGAGTATATCGTCAAGGGCTTTACCCTGGACGATGAGCGTCTCAAGCAGGCGGGCGGCGGCAACTATTTCGATGAACTGCTGGCCCGCATCCGGGATATCCGGGCCTCGGAAAAAGTCTTCTGGCGCAAGGTGCTCGATATCTACGCCACGAGCATTGACTACGACCCGAACACGGAGATGTCCCGCCGATTCTTTCAGATCGTCCAGAACAAGATGCACTGGGCAGCCCACGGCCACACTGCCGCCGAGATCATCGCCGGACGGGCCGATGCTGAAAAGCCCTATATGGGGCTGACCTCCTGGACCGGCGCCAAGCCAACCCAGGAGGATATCGAGATCGCCAAGAATTATCTCTCCGCCGAGGAACTCGACACCCTCAACCGGATCGTGACCATGTATCTTGATTTTGCCGAGCTTCAGGCCTTGAGCCGCAAACCCATGTACATGAAAGACTGGATCGCCAAGCTCGATGAGTTTCTTAAGGTAAGCGAACGGGACATCCTCACCCATGCCGGAAAGATCAGCCATGACGATGCCATTGCGAAGGCACGGATTGAATATGAAAAATTCCGCAAACAGGCATTGGAAGCGCCTTCGCCGGTGGAGCGCCACTTCATCGAAGCAGTGAAGGAAGTGAAAAAACTGGAAAAGAAAAAACCGCGGAGAAGGAAAAAAATTGATGATTGATGATCTCAGATTGATGATTGAAAAATGCGCTTTGCAATCGGCAATCATAGATCGTCAATCGGAGATGATTTTATGCTGACTGCCTTACGAATCGGAAATTTCAAGGCCTTTGCAGAAACGCAGCGAATTCCCGTCCGTCCCTTGACCTTGATCTATGGTGCGAACAGTT
>CAZPTW010000608.1:0-1805 GCA_964589235.1 uncultured Smithella sp.
CCCGCAGAGGCGGAAAAAAAAGCGGCGGTGAATATCACATAAACCGGCAGCCTAGCCCCGCAGGACATCAGCGGAATCAAAAGCGCGGTCAGCGCCTTGTCTTTCGGATTTTCCAGTGTGCGGGTGGCGTAAATGGCCGGCACGTTGCAGCCGAAGCCTAAAAGAAGCGGGATGAAGGATTTGCCGTGGAGGCCGATGGTGTGCATCATCCGATCCATGACAAACGCCGCGCGCGCCATGTAGCCTGAGGATTCCAAAAGTGTAATGAAAAACATCATGGCGAAAATGGGCGGCAGGAATGAAAGCACCACGCCCACGCCCGCGATCATGCCTTCGGTAACAAGCGTTACGATCCAGTCAGGCGTGGGGATTGCTCCAAGAATTGCGACGGCCCAGCGGATGAGCGGGCCGGAAACGACGCTGTCGAGCCAATCGGTGAACGGTCCGGCGATATCGAACGTCAGCTTGAACATCAGCCACATGGCCAGAAGAAAAATGGGAATGCCGGCATAGCGGTTGAGGACAACAGCGTCGATCCTTTCTGTGAGTTCCCTTTTCCTTTTTTCAGGTTTCTGGAGGACGTCGCGGGTGAGCCCCGCCGCCAGGCTATAGCGCGTATCGGCCATCAGCGCTTCCAGATCTTCTCCGTGAGCGGATCGCAAATGTCTGGTCGCCTTTTCGGCGGCGGCCGCATAGCCATCCGCCCGGTGATCTTCAATGACTCGGGTGTCTCCTTCCAAAATCTTGAGCGCCATCCACCGCAGGGGCAGATTTCCCGCCAGGACATCCGGATGATCTTTGAGCTGATCCGCGATTTCGGCTGCGGTCTTTTCAATATCTTCTCCATAGGAAATAAACGCAGGGCGGTGCGCATGGGCTGCATCGGCAAATGTCACCGCCGTTTCCATCAAAAGGCCCACGCCTTCTCCTTTGGTCGCCACAGTCGGAATGACGGCCGAGCCCAGGAGGGAGGCCATTTTGCCCTCGTCGATGCGCAAACCTTTTTTTACCGCCTCGTCGTGCATATTGAGCGCGAGAACCACTGGAATACCGAGTTCCAAAAGCTGTATAGTGAAGTAAAGGTTGCGCTCCAAGTTGGTGGCATCGACCACGTTGATAATGACGTCCGGCTTTTCGCGCACCAGGTAATCGCGGGCGACGACTTCTTCCTGAGTATAGGGGCTCAAGCTGTAAGTGCCCGGCAGATCCACCAGCGTGATTTTACGGTTCTGAAAATCCAAGGTTGCGGTTTTCTTCTCAACGGTCACACCCGGCCAGTTACCGACGGAAAGTCTCGAACCGGCGACGGCGTTGATGAGCGTCGATTTGCCCGCGTTGGGATTACCCGCGACTGCAATGGTCAGATTTTTTTTGCTCCCGTTCATATCCGGTAAAAGGGGTGATGTCGATGGACTCATGATTGATCGATAACCTCCACTTCAATTTCGCGGGCTTCCCCCAAACGTAAAGACAAGGCATAGCTTTTGATGCGCACCTCGATGGGATCACCCAAAGGCGCGACTTTTTCCACGCGCACATCCGCTCCGGGAACGACGCCCATATCCATCAGGCGACGCTTGAGCGCCCCCGATACAGAGATTTTCGTAATTTTTCCGCTCTGGCCGGTTTTCAAATCCCCCAGTGTCATTGTCCATTCCTCCTGACATATATTTTCATGGCAGCGCCTCGACCTATGGCGATGCGGCATTCATCCACGAGTAAAACGAGGGGGCCAGAGCCTGTGTTGGTTATCATCTCCACTTTTTTACCTGGGCGAAGTCCCATATCCTGGAGAAGACAGAGAT
>CAZPTW010000609.1:0-1803 GCA_964589235.1 uncultured Smithella sp.
TGGCCGCACCGCTTGTCGCCTGTCCAAGACCAAGACCCGCGCCGACCGCGCCGACACCGATGGCAATGCCCGCACCCAACAAAGCGCAGCCCATAACGATGGCTTTCGTGTAGTCAACCCCTGCCGCCGCCGGAGCCGCTGCTTCGGGAGCCGCCATCACGAACGGAGCACAAACAAGAACCAACACCATCGCCAGCACTGAATAAGCAAAACCTTTCTTCATTTACAGCCTCCTTCATTGATTTTTTTCAAATTTGGAAATGCCCGGAATCGCTTTCTCGTCTCCTCGATCCCCCCTTTCTTAAAAATTGCGACTGCCGGTCATTTTGATCTGTTTTAAACAATCCATGAAGGGATTGTCAAGACATTTTTTAAACAAAAAAATCATTTCTGATGCCATGCCTCAACTTGATTTTTCGATATAGTCAGGATAAAGAAAAACAATGCAGACTTTCACGACGAAAGAAAAAAAAGCGGCACAAATCCTTCAAAAGGATGTGCCTCTTGTCCCAAAACCTTTCGACGCCATCGCCGAGGCTTGCGGCTTTTCCAGCGCAGACTTGATCTCGTGGATTCAAGCGCTTTCCCGAAAAGGCGTGATCCGAAAGGTCGGCGCCATTTTGCGTCATCAAAAAGCGGGGTATTCCAAAAACGCTCTGGTGATGTGGGCCGTCGCACCCGAGTCGATCGAATCCGCCGGGGAGAGATTCGCCTCACTTTCGTATGTTTCTCACTGTTACGAACGCAGACCTGCCTTTCAAAACAGGTATAATCTGTTCACCATGCTGCACGCGCAGGATGAAAAACTGGCGTCGCTGATTCAGCAGATGTCGCACGCTATCGACTGTCACGATTTTCTCATCCTCAACAGCCGCCACGAATACAAAAAAACTTCACCGGAGTATTTCTAATGACACACGGTCAAAGCCGCTTTTTTGCCGAGGCCCGTCAAGTCATTGCCGGAGGCGTCAACTCACCGGTACGGGCCTGGAAATCGGTGGGCGGTGAGCCCATCTTCGTCAATCGGGCCTTCGGCAGCAAAATTTACGACACCTCCGGCAAAGATTATATCGATTATGTGTTATCCTGGGGCCCCATGATCCTGGGGCATGCTCATCCAGATGTCATCCGCGCCATCTGCCGCGCCGCCGAACAAGGAACAAGCTTTGGCGCGCCCACGGAAACGGAAACAGAGATGGCCAAGTTGATTTGTGAAGCGATTCCTTCCATTGAACGCGTCCGGATGACCAATTCCGGAACGGAAGCGACCATGACGGCCATCCGTCTTGCCCGTGGCTATACCGGACGCGACATGGTCATCAAATTCGACGGCTGCTACCATGGTCACGCGGACTCCCTTCTCATCAAGGCGGGATCGGGAATCGCCACGCTGGGCATTCCAGGATCTCCGGGCATCCCCAGGCAACTGGCCGAATTGACGTTGAGTCTCCCTTATAACGACGAAAAGGCCCTGGAAAACGTCATCGCGAAATATGGACCTCAAACCGCCGCCGTCATTGTCGAACCGGTCCCCGGAAACATGGGTGTCGTTCTTCCGAAAGAGACCTTTCTTCAAACGTTGCGCCGTCTCACGACACAGTTCGGCATCGTTTTGATCTTTGACGAAGTGATCACCGGTTTTCGTTTTTGTTTCGGCGGCTACCAAAACCTGATCGGCATCCAACCAGATCTGACGTGCCTGGGCAAAATCATCGGCGGTGGCATGCCGGTCGGCGCTTTGGGGGGCAAGCGAGAGATCATGGAAAGACTCGCTCCCCTGGGCGATGTCTACCAGGCGGGGAC
>CAZPTW010000610.1:0-1803 GCA_964589235.1 uncultured Smithella sp.
TGTAGAGTCGGCTTTGCGTTTTGTCCATTTGGCAGTAGATCACCTGTTCGGTTTTGGGTGGAAGCTCCGGCGCGACGAGCGCCTTGGTCCGGCGCAGGATGAACGGCTTGAGCGCCTGCGCCATAAGCTGGCGGGCCTCGGGGGTTCCGGCACGGGCGGTTGACCGTTTGAAAACCTGGGCGGCGCCCAACAAGCCGGGATTCAGAAACTCAAAGAGGCTCCACAAATCGGTCAGATGGTTTTCGATGGGGGTGCCGGAGAGCGCCAAACGGTGACGCGCCTTGAGAAGCCGCACGGCTTTGGCCGCCGCCGTGTCTGAATTCTTGATGGCCTGTGCTTCATCGAGAATCGCATAATCGAATTCCACCCGGCGAAACGCCGCCGCGTCGCGTCTGAGCGTTCCGTACGTGGTGAGCACCAAGTCGTAATTTTCGAAATGGTCACAGTCGGTCTTGCGGGTCTGTCCGGTGTGATCCAATACCCTAAGCTTCGGCGTGAAACGTTTTGCCTCTCTGATCCAGTTGAAGATGATGGACCGGGGGGCGACCACGAGTGAGGGATGGATCCTCTGTTGGGCGTCCCCGTCCATTTCCGAGTCCGGCAAGACCGTCCCGGTTCGTTTTTCATATTGTCTCAAGAGTCGACGCTTTTCCAGCTCGGCCAGCACCTGCACGGTTTTTCCCAAACCCATGTCATCGGCCAGACATCCTCCGAAGCCGAATTGCCTGAGGAACTCAAACCATCCCAGGGCTTCTTCCTGATAATGTCGAAGCTTGCCTTGAAAGCTCTCGGGGGCGGGCGCGGGTGAAATGCCGCAAAACGTCCGCAGTTGTCGCCGGGTGTGATCGAACAGCGCGTCACAGGTCGATTGGGGTTCGGCGGCCAAGAGCGCGTCGAGCAGTCCCGCTTGGCTTTTTCGAAAGCGCATGCGGCCTTCCTTCATTTCACCCAGCTGGGCGAGAAACGCGTATTTTTTCAGAAGCGGTTCGGGAATGACGCCGAAGGTTCCGTCGGGAAGTTCGATGAGGCTTTGTTTTTTCTTCAGGGCGGCCAAAAGGGAAGGCAGTGTGGCTTTCTGATTTTCAAAGTCACAGGCGCCGTCGAGTTCAAACCAATCGATACCGGTGGAAATGTGAAAGGAAAAGGATCCGGGGGCCCGGTACAGCGTCCCGTCCGCCTCGACATGCCAGCCCCGCGACAAAAGATCCGGGACGGCCCGCGTGAACTTGTCCGCGTCGATTTCATGGGTGACGTCGTCGGAGGACTCTTTGGCCGATTTGAAGCCGAGTTCCAAAAGCGTGTCCTGCGCGCGCTTTTCGGCTTCGGGATCGCGCAGCACATATCGGCGCTGCGTCCGCACATAAAAGCCCCGCCCAAGCGGATAGGCGGGAACATCCACACCCAGGTAACGGAAATACAGCGCCGCGCGGTATTTCTTTTTATCCTGCAGATAATAATAAGCCTCTTCCGTGCGCAAAACGATGTGACACTGCGCAGGGGCGGCGACTTCCTCGATTTTCAATTCCTCCGGCAAGGCAAGCGGCGGAAGCCCCGGCAACTCATAGAGTTTGCCGATAAAGTCGTGAATTTGCGTTCTTGGGACGGACAGTGTTTCCTGCCTGCGGAATTTTTCGATCCAGGGGATCGTGTCCTCGGCTTGAAGGAGGCAGAGCTTTCGGCCGATCAACATCAGCCCCTGGCTCGTGATCATCAGCGGCTGGCTGATGGGAAGATCCGCCTGGCCGTTTTTCAAATGGAGCGTGCATTGGAAATGTTCACCCGCGGCATCCGGACGCACGTCAA
>CAZPTW010000611.1:0-1786 GCA_964589235.1 uncultured Smithella sp.
GTTGAAGATGTAATAGACGATTTTATGTATGGTTATTATGGACGGGCAGGTAAATATGTCAGGCAGTACTTTGATTTGCTTTATTCAAAAATCGATACCGGAACCCACATGCATATCGAGTCCCATAAATATGAGAGACTTACTGCCCAGGATAAAATGTTTTCAGGTGATTTTGTCGACAAGGCATGCAGGATATTTGCGGAAGCCTCAAAAGTCGCCGACAATGATGAAATCCTGCATAGGGTTGAGCTGGCATCGCTGCCGGTATTATATCTTAAATGCAAAAGGACTCCCGTTGCTGCACGGAATGACGGAACGTATGCAAAATTCAAGGCTGTGGTAAAACGGGAGGGAATTACCCGGTATGCTGAATATGGGGAAGAAACTGTAAGCGCATTTCACAGTATGGTTGAAAACGCGAAATAACTCCGGTTTATAATTGTTTTTTTCAATATTTTGAATCTATTATTTTTCTGGCTTTTATAAACAGACGAAATCTTTTTTCACCCGGAATGGAGAAAATTTCATTCTCCAGCCGGATCGATTCTTCCTTATCGTCATTAATTGATGCAATGATCCACTGAACTTTGGGCGATTGTGATCCTGCTGATATACTCCAGATTTTCAGGGAATCCTGATCATTTTTCCATTTTTCCATTGCCCTTATGGCCAAATCGTGTTTACCGGCTTTCTCGAAAATCATGTTTGATATACAGATGCTGACAGGATCCCCGCCTCCCTTCCAATTTTTCAGTGAATACTCCAGTATCCGGTTGAAATAGTCTTCTGAAATGTCATTTTTACCGGTCATTTTATGGCAAAAAG
This sequence comes from uncultured Smithella sp., assembly GCA_964589235.1. GTDB lineage: Bacteria > Desulfobacterota > Syntrophia > Syntrophales > Smithellaceae > UBA8904. Next base: position 826 of record CAZPTW010000611.1, read on the forward strand.
CTGAAAGATAGTCCTGAAAACGTATATCAGGTTCATAAGGTTTTCCGGCACCCAGGTTTTCGGGCCATTTTTTTGATGCATCGATGTATCTAATTGCCTGATTGAATTTTCCCTGTTCAATCATATCGACTGCAATTGACAGATTAGCCAGCTCATAAAGATCATGACCTTCATGTGCTCCTTCCTGAGGCAGAATGGTTATATTTTCAAGTATTTTAAGGCATTCGGCATATTTACCGTTGTTTATCAGAGCTTTTGCATAGTCAATCCCTACAACCGGGTTTGATGGAAAACGAAGATATGCCTGCCGCGTTTTTATGAGCTGATCACTGTACAGCATATCAGACTGCAGATTTTCCGCCATGAAATGCCAACTTCTCCATTCTGAAAGATCAAGCTCGAGTGCTTTTGCAAAATCATTTCCCTGAGTAAGGGAATTCCCATTTACTGACTGCGACAATATGCCTCTTGCAATATAGAACGGAGCATAATCCAGAGCATTTCCGCATTCAATGAGCAATTCCATGGCTTTTTCAGGTCTTTTGATATGCCAGTAAATCAGTCCCAGGTAATATCTGGTTTTCCAGCTGTCATCCATTTCAAGGGCCCACTCGAGTACCCCGATCGTCTCATGCCGGAAAGGAAAAACAAGGAAAGGAGAAAAGTCCATGGCTTTCTGGAGAAACTGTGTACATTTATCATTGTCAGTGTCTTTATTGAGCCAGGCCAGCCAGTATAATACGATCGGGTTGGAAGGCGCCTCTTCCAGTACTTTTAATGCTTCATCATACAATCCCCTGTTCACGTAATCTATGGCAAGTTCCAGATAAGTTTCATGTGGAAATTCGTTCCGGATCAGCGATTTGAAATCATTAAGTCTGGCAGGCGAAGGATTGAGTATATATTTCTCAAAGCGGGCAAAATGATTCAAAGGATCGACTTCAAGCAGCTCTTCTATGTT
>CAZPTW010000612.1:0-1783 GCA_964589235.1 uncultured Smithella sp.
GGCCACGAGAAAGGGGCGTTCACGGGCGCTCATGAACAAAGACGGGGGCTTTTCGAACGCGCCAACGGGGGCACGATTTTTTTGGACGAGGTTTCCGAACTGCCGCCCGCGGTCCAGGTTCGGCTTTTGCGTGTTCTGCAGGAAAAAGAATTCGAACGAGTCGGGGGGACCCATCCCATCAAAGTGGATGTGCGGATCGTTTCGGCCACCAATCGGGATCTTTTGTATTTGGTCGAACAGAAAAAATTTCGGGAGGATCTCTATTTCCGACTGATCGTCTTTCCCATCGCCATGCCGCCCCTTCGTGATCGTAAAAGCGACATTCCGGCGTTGGTTGATCACTTCATCCAAAAGAAATGCCGGGGGATGGGACTCAGGACAAGACCAAGCCTCGGTGCGGGCATGATCGACCAGCTTATGGCCTATGACTGGCCCGGCAACGTCCGAGAACTCGAAAACGCGGTGGAGCGAGCGATCATTGTCGGCAACGGGAAAGAACTGATTTTCAGCGATATCGTCCGTTTCGGAGCGTCGGTCGCGCAAGACGCATCCACGCCCGACCGCGAAGACGATACCCTGAGCCTCGCGGAGATCGAAGCAAAGCACATCCGGCGCATTCTCGCCAAAACCAAGGGTAAAATCAACGGTCCCGGCGGGGCGGCGGAGCTGCTTCAGATGAACACCGGAACGCTTCGTCACCGAATGAGAAAACTGGGCATCCCTTACGGCAGAAAAGCCAAAAACATCCTTTGAATCGAGACACGCCATGACTCAATCCTTCGACATTTCCCAATTTATCGACAACCGGCCTTTGAGTTTTTACCAGATCCGAATTCTGATCACCTGTTTCATTGTCATGCTGCTGGACGGTTTTGACATGCAGGTCATCGGTCTCGCGCTTCCCGCGCTCGCCCGCGACTGGGGCTTATCCCCCAAAGATTTCGGCCTCGCGCTGACGGCCGGCCCCGTGGGAATGGTCCTCGGCGCCGCGTTTCTCGGACCGCTTGCCGACCGTTTCGGACGCAAACGGCCCGTCATCGCCGCCGTCGCGATCTTCGGTCTGTTCACGCTTTGGGCCGCGTTCACCCGCTCGCCGATGACACTCGCCGCCACGCGTCTGATGATGGGATTGGGGCTAGGCGGCGTGATCCCCAATATCGTCGCGCTTTCGGCGGAATATGTCCCCGAGCGCCACCGGGGGACGCTCAGCACGCTGACGTACACCGGTGTCCCTCTGGGCGCCCTGATGAGCGGCCTTCTTGGAACATGGTTGATTCCCCTCTGCGGATGGCAATCCGTTTTCTACATCGGGGGACTGGCGCCGCTTGTCATCGCAGTTTACGCGGTCTTCGCGCTGCCGGAATCGATCCGTTTCATCGCGGCGAAAAGCGGCCGAAACCGTGAAGCGGCAGCCATTATACGCAAAATCGCCCCCGAGATTCAACTCACGGACAACGTTTCATTCACCCTTCACGAAACGCCTCAGCGAACAATCGGTGTCGGGGCGCTCTTCGGTCCAGGCCGAACCCTCCCCACGATCCTACTGACCCTGGTTTTCGTGGCCAACACATTCGGCGTTTACTTTTTCATGAGCTGGCTTCCTGTCCTGATGAAGCAGGCCGGGCTTTCTCTGACCTTCGCGTTGTTGTCGACCGTGCTTTTAAACGGCGGAGGAGCTCTCGGAACAGCCGCTTTAGGAAACCTGATCGATCGCTTCGGCGTGTTTCGAGTGATGACGGCAAGCTATTTCATCGGCGCGCTGGCCATTATCGCCGTCGGGCTG
>CAZPTW010000613.1:0-1776 GCA_964589235.1 uncultured Smithella sp.
CACGTATTTCCAGTTGCCCGCCGCGTGGCTGGGATCGACGACGACCGGCAAATGTGTGAGGCTTTTGAGCACCGGAACGGCGCTGATGTCCAGTGTATTCCGCGTGGCCGTTTCGAAAGTCCGGATCCCGCGCTCGCACAATACGACATTCGGGTTGCCCGACGACAAGATATATTCAGCCGACATGAGCAGTTCTTCGATGGTGGTCATCATCCCCCGCTTGAGGAGCACGGGTTTTCTCGCCTGGCCGACTTTTTTCAAGAGCGCAAAGTTCTGAACGTTGCGCGCGCCTATTTGCAGCATGTCGGCATAGGATTCCACCAAATCCACATCCGCCGGGTTGACCACCTCGGTCACCGTGGGGAGATCCGTTTTCCGTCCTGCCGCATCGAGCAATTTGAGCCCCTCCTCTTCCATGCCCTGGAAGCTATAAGGCGACGTTCGCGGCTTGTAGGCGCCGCCGCGGAGGATCCTCCCGCCGCCTTTTTTCACGATATAGGCGCTTTCCAGCAATTGTTCCTCGCTTTCAATGGCGCAAGGACCGGCCATGACGACAAAATCGTTTCCGCCGATATCGACGGACCCGACACGGACCACTGTGTCGCCTTCGTGCGATTCGCGGCTGGCCAACTTGTAGGGCTTCAAGATCGGCATGGTCTTTTCCACACCCGGAAGGTTTTCGGCGTACTTCAGGGCGGCTTTGTCGCGGTTGTCTCCGATCGCGCCAATGATGGTGCGTTCCACACCCCTTGACGGATGGGCCTTGTAACCGATCGACTCGATCCAGTGGATGACATCTTCAATTTGTTTGTCAGAGGCCTGACTCTTCATAACAATGATCATAATAACCCCCTTGGAAATGAAAAAAGGCCATGGCTTTTGCCGCCACGGCCTTCCGAAACGAAAAAAGCCATGGCCAGCGTCCTTTTCGGTCTGTCCATGGCTGTGTTGGTTTATGCTACCTTACAACGTCCTCCCCAGCGACAGGCAGACCGACGCATAATAGTAATAAAACCAAAAGCCGAAAATGTTTTTGTTTGCGTTGATGTGCCTGTTCATTCTTTCCACCTGTTCGCTGAACTTGCCGCTTTCATAAACAAGAAGGGTACGATTGTCAAGAAAAAAATTTCTACCGCAGGATCATTTTGGCCAAAATGATGCCCAAAATCAACCAAACAGGGATAGAAATCACCAGGGCCCATATCATCCCCTGATTGCTTTTGATCCGCTGATTCATATCCTTTTCAATCAGCGCCCGTTCTATTTTCAACTTGATTTCATCAAATTGAAACGGTTTGACCAGGTAATCCGTCGCTCCCTTTTTCATCGCCTCCAAAACGGTTTCGATGGAGGGATACCCTGTAATGACGATGAACAAAACCTCCGGATCCATTCTTTTGATTTCGGCCAAAAGGGTTAAGCCGTCCATATGGGCCATTTTAATATCCGAGATGACGATGTCAAATTGGTTTCGTTTGAATGCGGCGAGCGCTTCCTCACCGCTGGCGACAGCGACCACATCCAAACCGATGATTTTCATGTACTGATCTAAAATATCCAGGATGGCGCTGTCGTCATCCACGACTAAAACCCGCTTGTGAATCTTTTTAAGGCTCTCGACCGCCATGAAATACCCTTCTTCAGTAGTGTTCTCTTCGACTCGTTTGAGGTTTTGAATTTTTAACAGGATCACCAAACCTTGTCAACGAAAAAGCTAGAGCTTGTAAGAAGCAAATGATTTGTCCGGTGTTGTAGCACATAAACTGTCCGGTTGAT
>CAZPTW010000614.1:0-1773 GCA_964589235.1 uncultured Smithella sp.
CCACCGAGCGGCGATAAATGTCGGTAACCCAAAAGCATCGCCGCTCGGTGGGTGTCAAAAATATCGATTTGAATTCTCCAATATTTTTGACACCCACCGAGCGGCGATGCTTTTGGGTTACCGACATTTATCGCTTCAGAAAATGATCCGTGAATTCTTGGGGATCGACCTTGACAAAAGCAAGAAAGTTCAACGATCGCGCTGGGATCAGCGGCCGCTTTCCGATGAGCAATTAGAATATGCCGTTCGGGATGTCGCACTGTTACCAGACCTTTGTCAAAAGCAGCGTCAGGCCCTGCGTGCAAAGGGGATGGAGGCGGCCTCCAAAGCGGCTTTTGCCAAAATCGCCCAAGCCGTTTGGCAGGAGCGGGTCTTTGATCGGCAGGGCTACACCAAAATCAAAGGCTATGACGCCATGGAGCCGCGGCAGAAAGAATTGCTCAAAAAGCTATACGTTTGGCGCTTCGAGAAAGCCAGAGAATCCGACTGTGCCGTTTTCATGTTTCTGTCGGACGACACGCTGGCGGAAATCGTACAGGAAAAAGAGAGTATCGAAGCCATTCTCCCGCCTGAAAAATTGAAACGCTACGGCCGGGATCTCGAAACCCTTCTGCGTCTCGACGGGTAATCCGTCGTTTACACTGAAACACCCCGGTAAAGGAGGATGACAAGGGGAAAATGAGACCAGGTCATCAGCGAAAAAAGCCATCGAAAGGTGGTTTCTGAGAGACGAAGGCAAGTCTTCTCTGAAGGTTTTTCATCAATGATGGTTGACAACCTCTTTCATTTAACGTAAGGGAAATTCGGTGTTTCAATTTTCGTTTGTGTCATTGATGTGGTGTTCAATTAAGTTTGCGTCGGGGATATGAATAAACGGGCTCAGGAATACATCTCCCGAATCGAAACGTCGAAAAGCCTTCCGACTCTTCCCCATATTTTAGTCAAGCTCATTTCCGCGTGCCAAAACGATCATATCAGTGTCGCCGACCTATCTAAAATCATCCATGCGGATGTTTCACTGGCCGCGAAAGTTTTAAAGCTCGCCAATTCCGCCTATTTCACGACGGCGGGAAAAATTTCCCGGATTGATCATGCCGTCACACGGTTAGGACGGGATGCTGTCAAAAATCTGGCCGTCAGTTCGGCGATTCAACAAGTTTTCAGAAAGACAGCCCCTCTGACTGATGGATTTGATTTGACACATTTCTGGCGCCATTCGCTTACGGTGGCCGTGCTGGCCAGAACGATCGCGGCCAAAAGCGGGTATCATCAGCCTGAACAGGCATTTCTAGCCGGCATGATCCACGATATCGGGCGGTTGATCCTGGCGTCGAACTTTCCCTATGAATACAAAGACGTGCTTCACAACAAAGACCATGAATCAGAGTCTCTCATCGATCGGGAAATCAGAATGATGGTTTCTCATACGGAAATCGGTGTTTGGCTCTTGAAAAAATGGAGAATGGATTCTTTGACGATGGATGCCGTCTTATACCATCACGAGCCTCCCTCCAGAATTTCGCAATCCTTTCCGCTCGTCAAGATCATCTATGCGGCAAATGACATGGCCCAGAAGACGGGGTCGGTCGATGGGGCCTTCAACGTCCTTAAAAGTTTGTTTACCGGCGTTTCTCCCGATGTGGAAGAGATGCTCTTGAAGGCGGATGAAGAAGTTCAGGAATGGGCCGATTTCTTGGGTTTTTCCATAGGACCCAAAACATTGCAGACGGCAGAGCATCAACTGGGGGAATTGCAGACGCCCGAGTTGGTCAG
>CAZPTW010000615.1:0-1771 GCA_964589235.1 uncultured Smithella sp.
TCATCCGCGTCCACCACGAGAATGGCAAATTCGTCCCCCCCGATCCGGGAAATGATATCCGACGTCCGGAAGGTCTGTGTCAGAATCTTTGCGGCGGCCATTAGAATGCGGTCACCTTCTTCATGCCCGAAATCGTCGTTGATGGCTTTCAGGCCGTCGAGATCGGCGAAGAAAAGCAACATGCTTTCCTTGGATCTCTGAGCCCGCCTGAGTTCCCGCGTCGCCAGGGTGAAGAATCCACGTCGGTTATACAACCCGGTCAATTGGTCCGTCAGCGCCATGGCTTCCAGCTCGATTTCCATCTCGCGCCGACGGGTAATATCAGCGCCGAAGAACGCCAACCTTTCGACCTCCCCACTGACGTCACAGACGGGGTAGATGACTTGGTCGATAAACCGCTTGTTGCGCACATCCTCAAATCGCACGGGTTTGCCGTTGCGGATCACATTTTCAGCCTGCTTGCGTCTCTCCTTGGCCGTGTCCGCCGGCAGCAGGTCATAGTAATTCGCGCCGATAATTTTGTCGAGCCCAAGACGCAGCCGCTTGGCGAACGTTTCATTGGCCGCCAGAACTGTCCCGTCCTTATCGAGTAAAAGCAAGGATTCCGTCACCGCATTGAGCAACGCCCGAAGATTCCTTTCGCTCACTTCGATTTCCTGGCGGGTGTTTTTTTCCGTGGAAATATCCCGGATCATGACCAACAACACTCGATCGTTCCCCATCATCGATCCCTGTGACAGGATCTCGACGGGAAAGGTCTGGCCGTTTTTCCGGACATGAACCGCCTCAAACAGAATTCCCCTTGACGCGGCGCTCTGCTGAGACATGGCGGACACCGGTGAGTCCTCGATTTGCAAGTCGTCGATGGTCATTTCCTGGAGCTCTTGAAGCGTAAACTGGTAGGTTTTCAAGGCGGCCGGGTTGGCATCCAAAATCTTCCGGTCGCTGTATCGGATGATCAAGATCATATCGCGCGAGTTTTCCATAAGAAACTGGTAACGCTTGAGAATATCACCCGCGCCCAGGATATCTTCTTTTCTTCGTCCTGCTTTTCGTCTGTTCTCAATCATCTGTGAACCCGTTTACAAAATAGATGTCCGCATGGAAAGTCTGCTTGCTTGAATCGCTTTTATATAATAATTTATTCACCGTTTCAATGAATTCGCGACGGAAACGTCGCGGTTGTCAATCGATTTTTGGGCTTTCGGGATAAATTCGTTGAAAAACGGATGACATTCCTTTACAAAAACGGTGACTTTCTCGTCGGGTCATAGATAGACAATGAAACCTTTCACGAAAAGATGTCTCATCGGCATGGTGTTGATTTCCCTGATGTTGTCCGCCTGCGCGGGTTTGCATCGCAAGCCTTCTGCACCGGTTGCGCCTTGGGGCGAAACCGAGCTTGAAGCATCCCAACAGGTCCTGCTTGTGATCCCGGAGCGCTGTCTGTTCTGGAAGACTCATTCCCTTTATGCCTGTGAAAAAAAAGGGGAGACTTGGCGTCAGGCTTTCGATCCGATGCAAGCGGTTGTCGGCCGGAACGGTTTTGCCCCGCCGGGTGAAAAAAGAGAAGGCGACGGCCGCACTCCGTCGGGAAGATTCGCTTTGGGCCATGCCTTCGGCTATGCCCCGGAAATCGTCACCCGGATGCCCTACCGCCCGGCGACCCCTGAAGATGTGTGGGTGGACGATCCGACCTCACCGGATTACAACCGGTGGGTGAAACGCCGTGAAACCCGCGCGGCCTCGTATGAAGCAATGAGGCGCGAGG
>CAZPTW010000616.1:0-1770 GCA_964589235.1 uncultured Smithella sp.
TGCTTGTTTTTTACCAACACGATCAAATGGCGTGCGTTTTCACCGGCCGATGAAGGCGTTTTATCGGTTCTTTTTCCTGGCGCAACGTAAAGTTCACATCCGATGATTGGTTTTACGCCGTTTTTCACAGCTTGCTGATAAAAGTCAATGACACCGAATAGATTACCGTGATCGGTTATCGCCACAGCGGGCATTTCATAATCTTTCACCTTCTTGAAAAGATCCTCCAGACGGATCATTCCATCCAAGAGGCTGTACTGTGTATGAAGATGCAAATGGACAAAATTCGCCGACATAACCTTTAATCAATCCAGTAATTGGGAGCTTCTTTCGTGATGATAACATCGTGGACGTGGCTTTCTCGCAACCCTGCGGAAGTAATTCGAACAAATCTCGATTTTTCAATCAGTTCGGGAATCGTCCGTGCCCCAACGTAGCCCATACCCGCTTTCAGTCCACCAATTAATTGCGCAATGCTTGCCGATAGCGTTCCTCGAAACGGGACCCTTCCTTCAATCCCTTCGGGCACGGTTTTCATGGCGGCTTCCATATCGTCTTGATAATAACGGTCACGGCTACCCATTTTCATCGCTTCGAGCGATCCCATCCCACGGTAGACCTTATAACTCCGACCTTGGAATAATATCGTCTCGCCAGGGCTTTCTTCTGTCCCCGCAAAAAGCCCGCCGATCATAACACTATGGGCGCCGCACCCCAGCGCCTTCACAATATCCCCCGAATATTTTATCCCACCGTCAGCAATAACCGGAATCCCATACTTGGCGGCCACTTTATAGGCGTCTCGAATGGCGGACATCTGTGCGACCCCCACACCCGCGACAATACGGGTTGTACAGATTGAGCCCGGTCCCACACCGACTTTGACCGCGTCAACTCCCGCGTCAATCAGGGCTTTCGCGCCTTCAGCCGTCGCCACATTGCCGGCAATCAATTCGCATTTGGGGAAATTTGCTTTGGTCGATTTAATGGCGTCAATGACCCCTTTTGAATGTCCGTGCGAGGTGTCGATCAAAATAACATCCGCCCCCGCCGCCAAAAGCGCCGCGACTCGAGGCTCGCGATCCAGAATGCCGACAGCCCCCCCGACTCTCAAACGACCTAAGGAATCTTTACATGCGTTTGGGAATTTTCTGATCTTTTCGATATCTTTTATCGTAATCAATCCTTTGAGACGATATTCGTCATCTACAACCAGCAATTTTTCAATTCTATGTTTATGAAGGAGTTTTTTCGATTCCTCCAAAGAAATGTTGGCTTTGACGGTGATTAGATTTTCCTTTGTCATCACGTTGGCAACCGGCTGATCCAAGTCTTCTTCAAAACGCAAATCGCGGTTGGTCAGAATTCCGACCAACTTTCCATTTTTCACGACAGGGACGCCAGATATAGAATATTGATGCATCAACGCCAAGGCGTCGCTCACTTTTCGTTCCGGCTCGATGGTGATCGGATCGACGATCATACCGCTTTCCGACTTTTTCACCCGATCCACTTCAATGGCTTGTCTTTCTATGCTCATGTTACGGTGTATAAAGCCGATGCCGCCTTCTTGAGCCATGCAGATGGCTGTCCGAGACTCGGTCACTGTATCCATGGCCGCGGATATGATAGGTATATTCAAGCGGATGTTTTTAGTCAGCAACGTTGACGTTTCGACATCTTTCGGCAGAATGCTCGATTCAGCCGGCACCAAAAGCAGATCGTCAAATGTTAATGATTCCTTCACCACGTCGTCTAACATATCATCCT
>CAZPTW010000617.1:0-1752 GCA_964589235.1 uncultured Smithella sp.
TCGCCCCGGTTCGGGATATGGGAACACATCGCCGCCAGCCATTCCAGGGCCGGGTCGCCTCAATGGCCGGAAGCGGCAGGCCGGATTTTCGGGAAAGATCTTCAGCTGTTGCCGGAGGGGCGGCCAGGAGCATAACGTTTGCCTCCTCATCGCTGACCAGCGCTTCAAAAATTTTCGGCACCAGAGGCGACTCCCCCGCACCTATTGCTTCCGCCAGCTTTTGACATAAGGCCATATCCGTCATGATGATCTGTTCTCCTTTTCCAGGATGAGATGAGAGGGGTGCTGAAGTTCAAAAAGCCTTCTATGAAACGGCCTCATTTGTAAATAATCGTCCCCGTCTTTTTTCCAGCCAGCGCTTTGGTGAGGTTTCCTTTTTCCAGACCGTTGACGATCTGTATTTTATCGAGCACTTCGCTATTCTGGAGGATTTCCAGGCAGGGGCGCTCGATAATCAGATCGTCCAGGTTTTTCTTGAGCAACTCTTTGACGCGAATTTCGGCGATAAAAGACGCTTTGGGATTTTTTTTCGGGTCATCCGTATAAAGCCCCTTTTCATCTTTGACGAAGATGCAGCTTTTTGCGCCGATCAAATCGGCGGCGATCAGGGTGCCCACGTCGGTGCGGTGAATGGGGATGCGCCATTTGGGTGCCGGCAGCGCAAAGTAATCGTAGGGCGGCATGCCGTGCATGACGGGGATGCAGCCCTGGGAAAAATAGGTGTAGAGTTTGGTGACGTCGTCATGGCCGATTTTAATGCCGCCCCAAGGGGCCAGAAGCGTGGCCACCAAAAGCGCGTTTTGCTCGGAGATGGAGCTGCCGAATTTGGCGATGATGCCGGTGGGCATGCCCAGTTCCAGGCCAATGGAGTAAATATGGCGGCTGCGCGTGCCGCCGCCGGTGGTCACAAGGATTTTATGTTTCTTGGAATTGGCGACGATTTCTTTCACAATCGCGGGCAGCGCCTGCGCGCCCCGGTCGCAAATGGACTGGCCCCCGATCTTGACGATATTGACATCGGGGAAAAGCCTTTCCTGAGGAGCCACGGTCAGGCTGTCCATAAAGGTTTTTCCCACCAGGCTTTCTCCCATCAGTTTACTTTTGACATGCAGGCGCTTGCCGTCGCGCTCTCGAATCAGGGCCATTTTTTTATCCTTCCGTTGCGGTTGTTGCTATTCTTTCACTTCCACGTCATCGTCTTTGTCTTCCTTGGAGACCTTTAAGAGAACCAATTCCGCCCCCACGGCCTTGGCGATCTCTTCGAGTTCCTTTTTCCGGAGATGGTCTCCGTAGAAGGTGATGTCTATGCCGGCCACCGCCACGAGCTTAAAGCGCGGTTTTTTTTCTTTCGTGCCGACCTTGTGTCTTTCCCGATAAAAAATTTTTCCGGCCATTGTCCTGTCCTCCTTTGGCGAAAATTTGCCACCATTTTACCCGAATTATCGGAATTCTCCAACCCGTATTCCGCCGGGCGTTTTAATACGTTTTTACGATATGTTTGGGGCACGTGATCCAGGGCGTCCGGCCGTCCGGGTCGTTTTGCGGGACGACCAGCAATATCCGTTTGCCGTCCAGAAGGACCGGTTTGACTTTTTCGCCCAACTCAACCATCTGTCGGCCGGAGAGGGTCTTGCCGTCCAGAGTCCGGACTCCGTCGATGGCGGGATGAAGACACAGATCATCCGCGGTCAGCATATTGCCGGGGCAATCGATTTGGATTTTGCCGCGCATGCGCCCGTCGTGGCCGCTCAG
>CAZPTW010000618.1:0-1736 GCA_964589235.1 uncultured Smithella sp.
TGGCGGGCCAGCAGCCGGGATTCTTGTCTTTGGGGAAAAGCAAGGCCAAGATTTACATGGAAGATGAAATCAAGGTCCGTTTCAGCGACGTGGCCGGCGTGGACGAGGCCAAACAGGAACTGGTGGAAGTGATCGATTTTCTTAAAAACCCCGGAAAATTCACCGAAGTGGGCGGACGCATCCCCAAGGGCGTTTTACTCGTCGGCCCGCCGGGCACCGGCAAAACTTTGTTGGCCAAAGTGGTGGCGGGCGAAAGCGGGGTGCCGTTTTTCAGCATGAGCGGATCCGACTTTGTGGAAATGTTTGTGGGATTAGGCGCCGCGCGTGTGCGCGATCTTTTCACCCAAGCGAAGGATAAAGCGCCTTGCATCATTTTCATCGACGAACTCGACGCCTTGGGCAAGGCGCGCGGCATGGGCGGCGTGGGAGGTCATGATGAACGTGAACAGACGCTCAACCAGCTTTTGGTGGAAATGGACGGGTTTGATCCCAAAGCGGGGGTCATCCTCATGGCGGCCACCAATCGACCGGAAATTCTGGACCCCGCCCTGTTGCGGCCCGGTCGTTTCGACCGGCATGTTCTCGTAGATCGACCTGACAAAACAGGTCGAATGGAAATTCTCAAGGTCCATCTGAAGAACGTCAAGACCGGTCCGGACGTCGATGTGGACAAACTGGCCGGCATGACCCCGGGCATGGTGGGCGCCGACTTGGCCAATTTGGTGAATGAGGCCGCCTTGCTTGCGGTCCGAAACGGGAAGAAGCAGGCGGACATGAAGGAGTTCGAGGAGGCGGTGGAACGCATCGTCGCCGGTTTGGAAAAGAAAAACCGTTTGATCAATCAGCGCGAACGCGAGATCGTGGCTCACCACGAAATGGGACACGCCATCGTGGCCATGAGTTTGCCGGGCGCGGATCCGGTGCAGAAGATCTCCATCATCCCGCGCGGGATCGCGGCCTTGGGCTACACTTTGCAGGTGCCCACTCAAGATCGGTTTCTCATGAGCCGCAGCGAACTTTTAAGCCGCATCGCCTCGCTCCTCGGAGGCCGGGCGGCCGAAGAGGTGGTTTTCGGAGATATTTCCACCGGCGCCCACAACGACCTCTCCCGCGCCACGGATATCGCCAAGAGCATGGTCAAGGAATACGGGATGAGCCAGACCTTGGGGCAGGTTTATCTCTCCCACGATCGACGCGCGAGGTTCCTTGACATCCAGCAGGAACCGCGGGGGGATTACAGCGAAGCGACCGCCCAAGCCATCGACAAGGAAGTGGCTCAAATCATCGCAACGCAGTATGACACGGCGATGTCCATCCTCAGACAAAAAAGGGATGTGCTTGAAAAAGGCGCAAAGCTTCTCCTAGAGAAAGAGAAAATCGATCATGACGAGATTGAACGCCTGATGCGGGAGACAGGATAAACGCACACCAAAAAATTGTCGGGTCTCTCGCAGGCCGAAGCACAAGCCTTCCAAACTTGTCGACGGATCTGCGTGATAAAAGTCTTTGCCCAATGCTTGGTTTCGAAGATGGCGGCGTCTTGAGCGATCAAATCGCCTCCGACCTTTCTGACGAATCACCAAGTCGGCGTCTTGGCTGGGGCTGCTTGAAGTCACTTATGACGTTTTTGCCTTTTCTTTTATATGGCGGATAGGCGGGTCGGCGACACTTTTTGTGACTGCCGAAGAGAGCATCACAGGGCGGGATGCTCAGATCCCGCCCTGTGGAAATGGATT
>CAZPTW010000619.1:0-1735 GCA_964589235.1 uncultured Smithella sp.
ATGGTTGCGCGATATCGATCTGGATGTGTCACCGCCCGCCGCCGTCCAGTTGATCCACCGTCGCCTGCGCGGTCTTTTGCCCCAGAGCGATCCGTACCGGGAGGCCAAAGACCGTCAAAACCGTCTTGCCGCCCGGCTGATGCCGTCTGTCCGCAGGCGCATTGAAGGGTCGTTCGACCCGCTGACCATGGCGGTGCGGTATGCCATTGCCGGCAACATCATCGACCTGGGCGCCAAAAACAACATCGGAATGGGCGAAATTTACGCGGAATTGCAGAGCGCTCCGATCCAACCGATATTCGGCGACATGCAGACTTTTAAGAAAAACGTTCATGGCGCCCGGCGGATTCTTTATCTGGCCGACAACGCCGGAGAAATATTTTTCGATCGTCTGCTGATTGAAAAGCTAGGAGAAGGGAAGGTGACCCTCGCGGTGCGTGGAAAGCCGGTGATCAATGACGCAACCCGTGAAGACGCGCTGGCGGCGGGACTGGACGATATCGCCCGGATTATCGACAATGGTTCCGATGCGCCGGGAACCGTCTTGGCGGAGTGCAGCGCCGAATTTCGAAAGCATTATGATGAGGCGGATATGATCATCGCCAAAGGTCAGGGGAACTTTGAAGCCCTTGCCGACGAACCGCGCGGTATTTATTTTCTGTTCCGCACAAAATGCGAGGCGGTAAGCCGCGACAGCGGTTTCTCGATGGGAACCTACGTGGCCGCGCGTCGCGGTGGTGAAGAAAAAAGGGGCATTGAATGAAACCGGCTCTGATTGCCTATGAGCTTAAAAAACACGCGCCTTTCACGTCGTTCGGCACCTTGACGGGCATTGTCATCATGGCGGCGCTGATTCAATTTCATGTGCCGCGGAATGTCTCCACGACGCTTTTCTGGGTTTTCCATCCGCTCCATGTGCTGTTGAGCGCGCTGGTTACGACCGCCATGTACCGGAATCATTCCAAAGACGGATTCGCGCGCACGCTGATCGTTGGTTATATCGGGTCAGTCGGCATTGCCACGTTGAGCGATTCACTGATGCCCTTTGTCGGTGAATGGCTTTTGGACCTTCCGAATCGCGGCGTGCATCTGGGGTTTATCGAAAAGTGGTGGCTGGTCAACCCGCTGGCATTTGCCGGCATCGGTCTGGGGCATGTCGTTTCACATACGAAAATCCCCCATGCCGGTCATGTGTTCGTGAGCACCTGGGCGTCGGTCTTCCATATGACGATGGCGCTGGGAACGTCCATGGATGTGGTCAGAGTCATCCTGATGGCCGTCTTTTTGTTCCTGGCCGTCTGGGTGCCTTGTTGCACCAGCGATATCGTTTTCCCGCTGTTGTGGGTGAAGAAGGAGTCGCCATGAGAATAGCGGTTGCATCAGGCAAGGGAGGCACCGGAAAGACCACGGTGGCCGCGAATCTGGCGAGGGTTTTTGACGGGGAGATCACATTGGCCGACTGCGATGTGGAGGAACCCAATGCGCATTTGTTTCTGAAAACGTCAAAGGCGGACGAAAAAATTGTCGGTATTCCCGTTCCGGAAGTGGACGAGTCGCGCTGCGACGGATGCGGCGAATGCGCGAAAATCTGCCAGTTCTCCGCCATTGTGACCTTCGGAGTCGCGCCGCTCGTTTTTCCGGAGATGTGTCACGGCTGCGGCGGCTGCGCGCTGGTATGTCCGCCCAAGGCCATTGCCGAGCAGGAACGCCGCATCGGCGTGGTCGAAATCTCCCG
>CAZPTW010000620.1:0-1724 GCA_964589235.1 uncultured Smithella sp.
GCTCAAACCCTTCGCCGCAAAAATGACGGACGCTGTCGCGCTTCTGGAAAAGGTGACCGCCAAACAATTCGAAACCGCCGCCAAAGAGGGACCGGACATGTTCCTCGCCGACGCGACGGTTTATCTGGAATTCTTCGGCATCATCGCGGTGGCCTGGCAGTGGCTCAGACAAGCCTCTTGCGCGACCCGCGCGCTCTCAAAAAGCCCAAGTGAAGCGGATGTGAATTTCTATCAGGGAAAACTTGCCGCTTTCCGGTATTTCTTCGGCTACGAGTTGCCGAAAATCAACGCCTTGTCGGAGCGTTTGCTCAACAATGACGGCCTGACCGTCACGCTGAAAAACGAGTATCTCGCCGAATAATCCACTGAATCTTCCCCCGGGGAGACAGTCGCAAAAGCCCGTCTCCCCGGGGGCTCCATCGCTCAACATTTAACTTCAAAACCCAATCGTTCATCCGGAACTCGTCGAGGCCGGCATCCGCCCGCCCGATGAAAAAGGGGCTTGACAGCATGAAACAATTACGTTAAACAGCCAGACCTTAAATAATTGCACCTGAGGAGGACAGTCGTTTGGCAAATCATCAATCAGCAGAAAAACGGGATCGCCAAAGCAAAAAGCGGCAGGAAAGGAACGCGGCTGCGAAGTCGGCGGTGAAAACCAAGATCAAAGCCGTGCTGAAAGCGGTCAGCGCAAAAAACAAGGAAAACGCCGTCAAGGCGCTCAAAGACACCGCACCCGCTCTCGCCAAAGCCGCGTCCAAAGGCTTGATCCACAAGAAGAACGCCTCCCGTAAAATTTCGCGGCTGACCCAAAAGGTCAACGCTCTCCAGTCCTAATCGTCGTTTCACCCAACCACTTCCGAATCATCCCGTGAGGGGTCTTTCGGAAGTGGTTTATTGTTTTGACATCCTCGGTCAAATTTAATATCCTACCGACATCAAGGCGTTCAATCATGGATCCGGGAGGTTTGTATGGACTCGGCGAAATACCATTCCGAAATCAAGGAAGTCTGGCAAAGCGGTGTCCTGCAGGATTTGTTCCCAGGCGATCTGATGGTTGAGCTGGGCCGTTGCTTCCTCAAGGCCCCGTATCGGGCGGGGGCCCTGGATCTTCCCGGCCGGGAAAGATTAGTCGTGAATCTCAGTGAATTCGATTGCATGACCTTTGTCGAAACGATCCTGGCGCTGGCGATGCCGTCCCACATCGAAGATCTGTCTCCTCTCCAGTTCAAAAAGAATCTCAAACGGATTCGCTACCGCCACGGCGTCATCGCAGGGTATGCGTCACGTCTGCATTATTTTTCAGACTGGCTTATGGACAACCAGAAAAAGAAAATCTTAAAAGATATCACTTCGGTGTTGGGCGGCAAGCCAAAGGCCAAAAAAATTCATTTCATGACGACGCATCGGGAACTTTACCCCGGATTGAAAAACAAAACCGCCTACGACAACATGCGACGGGTGGAAAAAAATCTGTCCCGCCGAACTTACCATGTCATCGAGCGCCACCGGATTTCGACCGCCGAAAAGAAAATCCGAAACGGCGATATCCTGGCCTTCACAACGGATGAGCCGGGGCTCGATGTTCTGCACGTCGGTTTGGCCGTCAAGACCGACAAAGGGGTCTTTCTTCTCCACGCCTCACGCAAAGCCGGCGCCGTGACCGTCTCCAGAAAAACACTTGCCGCCTATGTAAAGTCCAACCCGAAAATGAGCGGCCTGAT
>CAZPTW010000621.1:0-1719 GCA_964589235.1 uncultured Smithella sp.
TGTCATGATCGAGTACATCCGACATAAGTTCGGCATAAAACGCATCGCCGTCGTTGACACGGATTGCCATCACGGCGACGGCACGCAGGACATCTACTGGAACGATCCGAACGTCTTGTGCATCTCCATTCATCAGGATGGACGAACCCTCTACCCGGGAACGGGATTCATCGAGGATTTCGGTGGTCCCAACGCCTTGGGCGCCACCATCAACATTCCTTTGCCGCCGCGAACATCAGACGAAGGGTTTCTTTTCGCCCTGGAAAACGCCATTCTTCCGATCTTGGACGAATTCAAACCTGAAATCATCATCAATTCTGCGGGGCAGGATAATCACTACAGCGACCCCATCACCAATATGAATTTCAGCGCCCAGGGCTATGCGCTTCTCAACGAAAAACTCGCCCCCCACATCGCCGTCTTGGAGGGAGGCTATTCGATTGAAAAAGCTCTTCCCTACGTCAATGTGGGCATTATTTTGGCCATGGCGGGCCTCGACTACAGTCATGTGCAGGAACCGGATTACGACGCCAAACGCATCCGCCAATCCCAGGAAATCACGCGGCTGATCGAAAACGAAGTGAAAAATGTCATGACGCTTTGGAAAAAGAAGAAAAATCTGAAAAAACAAATCGTGGGTTCCGCCTCGTACATCCGTCGAGAAAAGGACATTTATTACGATACCGATGAAATAATGGAAAAGCAGATTGAAACGGTGCGTGTTTGTGACGACTGCGGCGGTCTGGTCATGATTGATTCGGTGGCCGATACCGGCAAAAAAATATTCGCCGTGATTCTCCCTCATGCCTGCTGCCCGGAGTGCCGGAAAAGCGGTGAGGCGTACTTCGACCGCATCAACGGTTCGCAATATAGCAACGTTTATTTTCAAGATCGGGAACGGGACGTCTTCATCGTCAAATAGGATCGTCATTCCTCTAAAGGTTTGATCTTATCACCCGGTTTTTGCAATCCTGTGACGACAACGATCGAAAAAAGAATCAAAAGGCCGCCTAAGGCAATGCGCGGGGTCAAGTTTTCGCCGAATACCAGCATGCCCAGAACAACCGCGTAAAGAATGCGAGAGGTGGATACCACGCCACCCGCCCGAGCCGACACATATTTGTACCCGTATGTGATGCAAACTTGCCCCAGCACGCCCATGGACGCCGATGCCCCAAGCAAAAGCCACTGCCCGCCTTGCGGCCACACAAACACCGGCAGCATTGCCAAACCATTGATGACCGTTCCAATCGACATCAAATAAAAGAGAATGACCGGCGTGGAATCGTTTTGACGCGCCAGATTCAAGGTGATAACGGCGAATGCCGCAACGATGCCGGAGAGCAATCCAAAGAGATCCCCTTTGTTGATCGAATGCCAGTGGGGATCAATCACCAACCAGATCCCCAAAAGCGCCGAGCATAAAACGGGATACATCCAAGGCGATATTTTCTCCGATCTGAAAAAGAGCGGTGAGAAAAGGAAAATGAAAAAAGGATAAGTCATGTTGAGCATATGGGTGTTGGTGATGGTGGTAAACTGACAGGCTAGAAAGAAAAGGATGACGGCCATGGTATTGAGGACACCGCGCCAAATCAGCAAAGACAGCTTGTTGGGCACAAGGGATATGGCGTTTCGGTAAACCGTTATTGAGATCACGATCAATCCCAGAAAAAAGCGACCGAAGGTGACTTCCAAAGCGGATATACCTGTGGTATT
>CAZPTW010000622.1:0-1706 GCA_964589235.1 uncultured Smithella sp.
AAACCGGCGAAAAATACGAGCATTTCGGTATGGTTCTTCTCGGGAAACAGCCCGCCAAGCTGTCCCTCGAGCACATGGATTGATCGATCCGGAAAGGCCGCGGCCGCCCCCACGTGATTTTCACTTAGGTGAAATGCGGCTCAAGGAGGCTGAAGTCCACCGACCCCAGATGACGCACGTTTTTGTGAAACTGCCTGACGCCTTGCGCGACTTCCTGCAACCGGTCGGAAGAGGTAACCAGACACGCTTTGACGATGGAGAGCTTACTGACGTCTTCGGACAGAAAATCGAAATACCCCGTTATCATGGCCTCCAGAATACCCGCCGTGGTGAGCGCCGAGCGGTCGTCCCCGGGCAGATCGAAGGCGAAGTCCCAGATTTTCATTCGATCGACCGTGTCGATGATATCATAGGCCGCGTTGTACATCCGATCATAAGAAATGTCCGAAATCGCGCCCATTCCGTAAAGCAGCAACAGGTCGCACGCCAAGCGATCCGGGAAGGGAATGGCCACTTTTTCCTTGAACTGACCGGTGATGTGCCCTTTTTTGATCTCCCACGAGATCATCCCGTTGAGCCGCCAGTCCATCAACCCGCAGGCGCCGCGGGGCGGCTTTTCATCACTGAAATACCCAATCACCAGACATCTATGTTTTTGCCGGTCGGGAGGACTTGTGGAGAGAGCCAGTTGCATTGTTTTTATTCAATTTCACATTGAGAGCATCGAGGATGCCGTTGATGAATGACCCGGAATTCTCCGATCCGAACGTTTTGCCCAAATCAATCGCTTCATTGATCGTCACTTTCGGCGGAATGTCGTCACAATACAGAAATTCAAAGACCGACATCCGCAAAATGCTGATATCCACTTTGGACATGCGGCCAAGCGACCAGTTGTCCGAACAGTCGTCAATCAACCGGTCGAGCTCTTCACGGTGACTCCAGGTCCCCACCACGAGGGTGGCCGCGAAGTCTTTCGCCGCTTTCGGAGCGATAAAATTCCCCCAAAAAAGCTCCAAGGCCTTTTCCACGTCAAGGTCGACAAAATTCAAACTGTAAAGAACCTGCAAGGCGACTTCGCGCGCCTTTCTCCGCTCGTGCATCTTGTCCTCGAAACCGCAAAGCGCAAGCGAAGCTCACGCCGCATTCCCATTCAAAAATCAAGCTTTCATCTGCCGGAATAAATCGACCATTTCGATGGCCGCAATGGCGGCATCCGCCCCTTTGTTACCGGATTTGGTCCCCGCCCTCTCAATGGCCTGCTCAATCGTGTCGGTCGTCAACACGCCGAAAACCACTGGAATGTCCGCTTCGAGTCCCACATTGGCGATGCCTTTGGAAACTTCCGCGCTGACATACTCGAAATGCGGGGTCGCCCCGCGAATGACCGCCCCCACGCAAATTACCGCGTCAAACGCCGTGTTTTTAATCAACCTCTTGGCGGCGTGCGGCAGTTCAAACGCGCCCGGCACCTTGTATACGGTAATATCCTTCTCGTCCGCTCCCGCCCGCACCAGCGCGTCGACCGCTCCATCGATGAGACGTCCGCTGATAAAATCGTTGAATCGGCTCGCGACAATCGCGAACTTCATCCCCTTGGCGACTATTTTCCCTTCAATGACTTTCGGCATGATATAAGCTCCATCCTTTGTATTATGTTACGCGTTCGCGCCGCGCGGGCGCTTCCTTAAAGCTCCAGAATATGC
>CAZPTW010000623.1:0-1706 GCA_964589235.1 uncultured Smithella sp.
CAAAACTATATCATGTCGTTAATAAATTGCAATTCAAATGCAATGATTGGCATTGAAGAAGATGCGACTATTTTTAATTTGCCTCCCTGCAAACCAGACCGCATACATTTGGAAATCTTTGTTGAATTAACCGCTCAATACTTAGAGGATGTCTTTAATAAACTACCCTCGCAATTATCGACTATGGAAGTTGCCTCGATTAACAAAGCTCAAGCTGAGAGATTTTTTCATATTTTCAATGTGGCAAGATGGGCGGTACGTTTGATGCCAGTGCTCTCTGTTTTTCTTCTCATTTTGATCTCGATTCTACTAAAAAAAGAAAAAGGGGTAATGCTTAAGTGGATAGGCCGCCTTTTAATTATTACTTCATCTATTTCATTGTTGATATTAATTGTTGTCATTATTGGATTTGACCAATTTGTAGCACTGATAACTAACGAATTCTTAGCTTTGCTTATCGAAGGAGTCGGAATTTTGGTTTTAGGATTTATCAGGGAAATTGGTTATAAAACTCTTCTTTGGGTTGCTATCTCATTTGCGATAACACTAATTATAGGTATTTTCCTTATTCTTTTAGCGAAGTTTATCAAGCCAAAAGCCAACGAACTTCAAGCCGAAAATGCTTCTGAAAGCATGTTATCAAGTGACGGGCTTCAATCCTTACAAGAAGATACGCAGCGGGAAATAGAAGAAACAGAAGCATATTCAGAAGAATAGGATTATTTATTTATGCCTGATCTCTTTTTGCCAAGCATAGAGTTTATTCAACGCATCTAATGGAGAGATTGAATTCAGGTCTATTTTTTCCAATTCTTCTAAAACTGGATGGTTGAGTTGAAAAAGTGGCATCTGCGAGGTTTCTGGAAAATCTATATTTTCTGCATGTTTCAGTCCATTTTGCAATTCAATCAATAATTCATTTGCTCTTTGGATGACAAGAGAAGGAATTCCGGCAAGCCGAGCAACATGAATTCCATAGGACTTATCTGCGCCTCCTTCTATAATCTTATGCAAAAAAATTACCTCACTACCAGATTCACTAACTGCGATATTGTAATTTTTCATGTTTGGAAAGATCTCTGGCAGTTTTGTCAGTTCATGATAATGCGTTGCAAAAAGAGTCCTAGCCCTCAAATTGGGATTATTGTGGATATATTCAAGAACTGCCCAAGCAATTGATAAACCATCATATGTGCTTGTGCCGCGTCCAATTTCATCAAGGATTAAAAGGCTTTTTCCGGTTGCATTGTGAAGAATGTTAGCTGTTTCTATCATTTCAATCATGAAGGTAGATTGACCGGCATGGATTTCGTCCTGAGCGCCGATTCTTGTGAAAATGCGGTCAACAATGCCTATTTCTGCTTTTTGAGCGGGCACAAAAGAACCGATTTGTGCTAAGAGGACAATCAAAGCAACTTGACGCAAGTAGGTGCTTTTACCACTCATGTTTGGCCCAGTAATGATGTGAATCATCTCAGAGGGAATAAGGCGGGTGTCATTCGGTATAAAAGAAACTTCATATTGGGTTTTTTCCACAACGGGATGCCGGCCATTTTTTATTATTAATCGATTATCATCAAAAAGCTTGGGGCGGACATAGTCGTTTTCAAGTGCGGTTTGTGCGAAAGCGATTGCGACATCTAGGACTGCTATAAATTTGGAGGATTCAAGGATTTTTTTAGTGGATAACGCTAGAATTTGACAGA
>CAZPTW010000624.1:0-1691 GCA_964589235.1 uncultured Smithella sp.
TCCGTCATCAAATCACGGAAACATTCGATTGCGGGGGAACACGCGGCGTAATCAGCTTTTCGGTGGTTTTTCCCTAGGGATGAATGCGGTTTTGACGGATTTTCGAAATCCGGGAGGCCGCGATCCCGACCGCATCGATTGATGTGGATTGAAAAGGATCTTCATCAGAAAGCCAAGTGAGTGGGACACAGACGGGGTAGGAAGTGAAAACCGCCTGGGCGGACGAGGTGTCCGTCCAGGCGGTTCGAGGATCAAACCGTTTGGGTCCAAGGGAGGAGCGGCTCATGTCATTCTTTGAGCGATCCGGTGAAGATGGCCTGTGAGGCGTAAAGCGGGGCTGGGTCGTTCATGGTCATGCATTCGGCCTTGCCGAAGAATTTCGGGAATTCCGAGGCGATGTAGAACTGCGAGGAGAGCACGCGCCCGCTGTAGTAAGCGGCCTCGTCGTCTTCCTCCAGCCGTTTGGCGCGTTGCTCGCCTTTGAGATCGCCCATGAGTTCCTTCGATTTGGGAAGGGTGATCGTCAAGCTCTCCAGGTGCAACCACGCCATGACCATCATGTGCATGGCCTGCTGGAACGGGGTGGCGTTGGCCAGAACCTGCCCGATTTTTTTGTTCATCAACTGCGTGGCCATCATGTTGACCAGCTCGTCGACTTTGGCCAGACCCTTTTCCACCAAGGCGATGTATTTGTCGTCGACGATGCCTTTGGCCTTTTCGATCGTCTTGGCGACGCGGGCCTTGAAAGCCTTCAAATTGCGCATGTCTTTGTTCATCATGATCTTTCTCATGAGCAGATCGAGCGATTGGATGGCATTGGTGCCTTCGTAGACCGAAAAGACCTTGACGTCACGGGCATACTGTTCCACCGGGTATTCTTGGCAGTAGCCGTAACCGCCATAGACCTGAATGGCTTCCGCGGTGACCAGCCAGCCGGCGTCGGAGTTGCCGGCTTTAGCGATCGGGGTGAGGAGTTCCACAAACGCCGTGGCCTCTTCTTTTTCCGCCGGGTCCGTGGAGACTTCCATGATGTCTTGGTTGTAACACAGGTAATACGTCAGCATTCTCATGCCCTCCACCATGGCTTTCATGTAAAGCAGCATGCGTTTGACATCGACGTGTTCGATGATGGGAACTTTCTTGCCGGGGACGGTTTCGCCCTGGATGCGCAGGCGGGCGTAGTTGCAGGCGTGCATGTAAGCCGCCGAGGAGACGGCCAGGGCCTGAAGGCCGGTGAAGGTGCGGGCCTCGTTCATGAGCTGGAACATGATCTTCATGCCTTCTCGTTCCTTGCCCAGCAGCCAACCCTTGCAGCGGCCGTTTTCGCCGAAGTTCAGCGTGGAGGTGGCGTTGCCGTGCAGCCCCATTTTGTGTTCCACGCCGGCGCAGTACATGTCGTTTCTTTCGCCCAAAGATCCGTCGTCGTTGACGAGGTACTTCGGCACGACGAAGATGGAAATGCCCTTGGTGCCCTCCGGATCGCCTTCGATGCGCGCCAGGACCGGGTGGATGACGTTTTCAACCATGTCGTGATCGCCGTTGGAGATGAAGATCTTCTGGCCGCTGATGAGGTATGACCCATCCGGCTGTCGGATGGCTTTGGTTTTCAAGGCGCCCACGTCAGAGCCTGCGGACGGTTCGGTCAGGCACATCGTGCCTCCCCATTTCCCTTCCAGCATCTTGGGAAGATA
>CAZPTW010000625.1:0-1691 GCA_964589235.1 uncultured Smithella sp.
ACGACCTTCGAAATATGGCTCCCGATTAAAAAAAGCGAAGAGGATTGATTTGAGGAAACCAAAACTTCTGATCATTGAAGATGATGAGGATCTGCGAACGCAGATGAAATGGGCGCTTGCAAATGATTATGACGTCATGCTGGCGGAAGATCGTCTCAACGCAATCGCTATCCTTCATAAGGACCAACCTCTGGTGGTCATGCTCGACCTTGGGCTCCCCCCCCTACCGGCAGGTGTTGAAGAGGGATTTGCCGCGCTGGATGAAATTCTAAGCGATTCCCCCGACACGAAAGTCATCATCATTACCGGACGGGGGGAAAAGGAATTCGCCCTTCGTGCCGTAGAAAAAGGGGCTTATGACTATTTCTATAAACCCATCCAGATCGATGAACTGAAAATCGTCCTGCAGCGTGCCTTTCATGTCGCGCAATTGGAGCAGGAACAAAAGGCGTTACGCGAGCGCTTAAGCAGCGACAATTTCGAAGGGATGATCGGAACCAACCAGAAAATGCAAGATGTTTTTTCCAAAATCCGCAAAGTTGCGTCCACGGACGAGCCGGTCTTGATTCTAGGAGAAAGCGGAACAGGCAAGGAACTGGTGGCCCATGCCCTCCATAACCTCAGCCTTCGCCGAAGCGGCAAATTTGTCCCTATCAACTGCGGCGCCATTCCGGAGAATCTCATTGAAAGTGAACTTTTCGGCCATGAAAAAGGCGCCTTCACCGGCGCCCACATTCAACGGAAGGGCAAATTTGAATTGGCCGACGGTGGCACGCTGTTTTTAGACGAAATCGGAGAACTGCCTCTGAATCTCCAGGTCAAGCTTCTGAGATTTCTTCAAGACGGTTTGGTGGAACGCGTGGGGGGCCGTGAATCCATTCCAGTCAACACCCGGGTTATCGCCGCCACCAACCGCGACTTGCAGGAAGCCATGAAGGGAGGAAAATTCCGCGAAGACCTTTTCTTTCGTCTAGGCGTTATCTCGATCACCCTACCGCCGCTTCGCGAAAGAAACGAAGACATCCTCCATCTGGCGAAAGCTTTCTTGGAACGATACGCCCAGGCCAACAAGAAGAAAATCAAAGGATTCACCAACCGGGCGCTCGATGCCATCGAACAGTACACCTGGCCGGGAAATGTCCGCGAGCTGGAAAACCGCATCAAGCGAGCCGTAATCATGACGGATGAAAAGAAGATCACCGCGGAAGACTTGGAAATCAGCGGCCCCCTTCACAAGCAGGAACGTCTAAGCCTCAAAGAGGCCAGAGATATGGTCGAAAAAGAAATGGTCATCAAAGCCATGGCGCGAAATGACGGTAACCTGACCAAGGCGGCCGCCGAACTGGGTGTCAGTCGTCCAACCCTATACGATCTCATGGAAAAATACGGCATTCCCAATGGATAAACCATAGGCCATCTTTCACAAAAACCCCCTTACCCAGACGGGCAAGGGGGTTTTCCTTTTCAAGCAAAGCCATCCGCTTTAAGAAAGCGATCGTCGTCGTTCCTCAAAACCGGCCATTTTTTACATTCCCATGCCGGGATAGCCGCCTCCGGGAGGCATGCCAGGCATGGCGCCTGCGCCTTTCTCTTCAGGCTTATCGGCGATCATGCACTGCGTGGTCAAAAGCAGCCCGGACACAGAAGCCGCATTCTGCAGCGCGAAATGGGTCACCTTGGTCGGATCGATC
>CAZPTW010000626.1:0-1679 GCA_964589235.1 uncultured Smithella sp.
GCAAAGGCAATTCATGGAGTTGGCGGTGAACATTCCGGCGCAGGATCCTTTGCCCGGACAGGCGCAGGCTTCGATTTCTGCGAGCCCTTTTTCGTCGAGTTCTCCTTTTTTGACGCGGCCAACGCCTTCGAAGACGCTGATCAGATCGAGGACGCGTCCGTTGGGCGAACGGCCGGCGGCCATGGGTCCGCCGCTGACGAGGAGGGTGGGAATGTTGACTCGAAGGGCACCCATGAACATGCCGGGAATGATCTTGTCACAGTTGGGGATGCAGACGAGTGCATCGAAGGCGTGGGCGCGGACCATGGTTTCAACGGAATCGGCGATCAATTCGCGGCTGGGGAGC
Source organism: uncultured Smithella sp. (assembly GCA_964589235.1). Lineage (GTDB taxonomy): Bacteria > Desulfobacterota > Syntrophia > Syntrophales > Smithellaceae > UBA8904. The sequence continues at coordinate 347 of CAZPTW010000626.1, forward strand.
GAGTATTTCATGCCGCTGTGGCCCATCGCGATTCCATCACAGATGGCGATTACGTTGAATTCGAAGGGAATACCGCCGGCCGCTCGGATGGCTTTTTTGATCATCTGGGATACCTTGGCGAGGTGGATATGGCCGGGAACGATTTCGCAATAGGAATTACAGACGCCAATGAAAGGTTTTTTCAGATCGTCGTTTTTCACACCGACCGCACGAAGAAGGCTGCGATGAGGGGCGCGTTCGATTCCGGATTTGATCTGGTCGCTATTCATGGTTTTCCTTGGGAAATAAAACAGGTCAACGTTACCGCAATCGGCGCTGTAAAACAAGGGGGTGAATTAAAAAAAAGAGGGGTGAATGGGTTGTGCTAATATGATCTAGGCCATGTAGGAGGGGTTGACCGATGATCATGTGCGTGTGGGCGATGAAAGCAACAACCCATCACCCCAACAGGAGGGCCGACTTCAATTGTAAGAGAACTTCTTACGCTTTCATAAAGTAGCATTCTTCGTGCCAATGTTGAAAAATAACAGAAAAAACGCTGTTTCCAAAGAATTTGACCCCTTTAAAGATGATTTGAGGCCAAGCAAACTTAGCTTCTTCACGACAAAATGGCACTCAGAGGCGACAAAATGTCCGATAAAAACTTTTTGGCGATAAAATTGGCTTTGGCAAAGGTTGTCTGGATAGAGGGTGGCATGTCAGTCAGGATCTGCTATCCAAATTTTGCGGCTTGGGTCAGTGGCAATTGGCACGATGGGAACGGCGGAAACGGAAAGATGGCTGGGCTTGACTTGGGAAGGCGCGAACGTCATGATAGCCCAGTTTTTGTTTTTTGAGAGGCGGCAATTTTATGAAGAAAATCGGAGTAATCGGATATGGGGGACGGATCAGGGGGCTCCATTGGCAGTTGGACCATTTCAAACCGGATGATGTTCGGATTGTCGCGATTGCGGATCCGCGACTGGACGAGGTGCGGGAGCAGTTTCGGAAGGATGGGCGGGACGTGGAGGGGGTCCGCTTTTACGCCGACGGGGATCGGATGTTGGCCCAAGAGGACCTGGATGGTGTGATGATTGGCACGCGCTGTTCGCTTCACACCCATTATGCCGTGCCGGTTCTCCGACGGAATTTACCATTATTTCTTGAGAAGCCGGTTTGCACGAACGAGACGGACTGGCGTCGGCTCTATACCGCCTGGAAGAAGTCAAAGAGTCCGGTCATCGTGTCCTTTCCCCTTCGCGTCACGGCGCATGCCCGTCTGGTTGAAGAGCTGCTCCGGGGGGGTGAGATCGGGAAGGTTCATCATGTGCAGGCGTGGAACAATGTGCCCTAT
>CAZPTW010000627.1:0-1677 GCA_964589235.1 uncultured Smithella sp.
GCCAACATCTATCTGAACTTCGGCCGGAAAGTAATATACAAATATGGGGCATCGGACAAGACATATCAAAGCCTGCGTGCGAACAATTTAATCATGTGGAGAGCGATTCAATGGAGTTGCGAACACCATTTTGAAGAAATGGATTTCGGCAGAACAGAACCCGAACACAGAGGCTTGATGCAATTTAAAGATGGATGGGGTGCCGAAAGGTATAAAATTCTTTATTATCGCTACGACCTGGAAAACGAAAGGTTTGTCGAGGCAAGCCAAACCGTAAACCCGACAATGAAAATTATTTTTTCAAAGTTTCCGGGACTGATATTGAAAATATTCGGCCGTTTATTTTATCGGCATACAGGCTAAGGGTGATGGCGACAACTTGATTAAGTCTTGCAAATCATTGGATAATAGATTAGTGATCTGCAATACGTCATCATGATTTCGGCTTGTAGCCCAAAGAGCGGGAATCCGCTGAAAATAGAGAATGTTGATCGGCCAACGGCCATAGGGGGCAAAGCTCAAGACAAAGGCTGAAAGCCCTCTAAATCGTTTGTTCATGGAAAAACCACCCCCTCGGTGACAGAAGATGTAACCGAGAGGGCGGAGCTGTATCAACAGCAACTCCCGCTCGAGCGAAAAATAAAAAAAGCGACTATTCAGCCTCAAATCCCGTGAAGCGATTTTAAATGGAAAAAGTTGAGATCATAGACCCTTGCGTCGACCCAAGATGGGACACCTTCGTCGAGAACCACCCTTTGGGATGGATCGTTCACACATCCGGCTGGAAAGCATCACTTGAATCGACTTTTCCTCACATCAGAGGCTATTTCTTTGTGCTCATTGAATCCGAAACAAACACGATCAAAGCCGGACTTCCGATTTATGAAGTCCGCAGTTGGTTGACTGGAAATCGGTTGGTCAGCATTCCTTTTGCCACCCTATCCGATCCCCTTGTTTCATCACAAGATCAATGCGCTCAACTCCTCGACGCGGCCAAAGCGTTACTCGAGAAAAACCGATGTTCCTACATGGAGATCAGAACTTTCAAGGCCAATGAATGGATAGGTGACAGGACATTTGCGGAAACTAATGATTATATACATGATTACCTTGATTTATCCGTCGGGCAAGAAACCTTGTGGAAAAACCTCAGTTACAAATCGATTCGATACCGCATCAATAAAACGACAAAAAACAATTTGGTGCTCCAGACGGCCGACAATGAGCAAGGCTTGAGAACCTTTTACCTTTTGTATGCCGCCACACGCAAGCGCCTTGGCTTGCCGTCGCAACCCTACCATTTTTTCAAAAATCTATACGATCGTTTTAGCCCAACCGGAAACGTATGCGTTTTTCTGGCACAATTTGAAGAAAGGATGATCGCCGGACAGTTTATTTTCAAATTCAAAGGTCGTTTTTCCGTTGAAGCTTTGGGAGATGACCCGTTCCATCGGCATCTGCATGGCGGTCACTTTTTATACTGGGAAGGCATCAAAGCCGCCTGCAGGGAAGGATTTCAGATATACGATTTTGGAAGAACCTCTCTGCGCAATTCGACCCTGATGAACTTCAAAAAGCGCTGGGGCACGCGTAGAAACGATCTGCGGACTTTTTTCTACGATAGAACGCGAAAGCCATTTCGATCGATCAATCGGGAGGAGAGTTCATCCTACAAAC
>CAZPTW010000628.1:0-1671 GCA_964589235.1 uncultured Smithella sp.
CCATGCTGTGAGCGACGATGATGAGGCGTCGCAAGCGACCCGGATGGTTGGCATCTGAAAATCTGATGATATTGGCCAAGTTGGCGCTGAGTTTTTTTAGCGGCATTCCGGATGGATAAAAATAAAACCACGGCTGATAGCGCCGCCGGTCGAGCCCGTCGGCAAGGTATTGGAAGTCTCTCAGCGTTCCGGCGACACCGTGCACGAAGAGCACCTGGGTTTTGTCGTAATTGGCTTCTTCAAAAGAAAAGATATATTGTTGGGTGTGGACCATGAAGGTTTTGAAGTCGTAGAGGCCAATTTCTCCAAAACGGGGATGGAAAAAATCATCCTCCAACGATTCATAAACATAGGAGTGTTGACGGACTTTTTCGGCAAAGACGAGGCCGGTTTGGGTCGGTGCGTCGAGATTGAGTTTCAAGTCAGGCCCGATGATGGACAGACCGTCTTTGACCGCCTCTTGGGCAATGACAACGGAATTCGGAAATCGTCCCACACATTCATGTCCCTCAAAATAGCCGTTCCCATCGAGGTCAGCGAAAAAAAAGAGATCATAAACGCCTTCCGGTAGGTAAATCTGGTAGTAATCCAGGGGCGTTTGCATCGGCGCGCGCGCGGCGATTTCCCTGGGTTTGAAACGATCGGACACCGCCAGAAGAAGAATCGGCCCTTTGGGGGGCCGATTGAAAGACAGTTTGCCAAGAAAAAGATAGGTGTCTTCCGGGGCGAGCTCAACGAGCAATTCTGCGCTTTGTTCCCGGCTGAATGCCTCTTTGATGTCACGCTTCTGTTGCCAAAATTCAAGGTAGTTTCTCGCCGCTGCGCAGCCCGTCAAAAGAAGGGCGATCAGACAGATGACCCCCCCTTTCAGTAAACGTTCCATAAGGCACCCTCCCACCGTGCGCTTTCTCGAAGTGCGAAAACCATAAAAAAAAACACAGCGGATGTCAATTCGGCAAAATCGACCGTTTCCGGTCAAGGCAGGAAAAAGATTTGGTTGGTTACCCATTACCTGAAAAACGGTGTGATCCCTCCGGTGCTTGTCCGGCACGCGCCAACAAGTCGCGTTGAAAAGATCGGGGCATGCCGACCGACGTTCAAGGTGGATTCATTCGGGGTGATCCAAACAGGGCGTCTTGTTTACGGGAAGAGGATCCGATGAGGTCAAGTGAAATCGAATACCGTTGAACCGTTCTCACACGCGCAAAATTTTTTTCAACCGCGTTCGGTCGAAGACGGTCTTTGGGATGGCCTATCGGAAACGGAGAGCTTCTCGAGCGGGCGTTCCGGGTCGATCTCTTCAGGAATGAATGGCCTGGCCGCCGCCGATGACCATTTCCTTTCCGGTCATGAAAGAGGCCTCATCAGAACACATCCACAAGACGGCTCCGGAAATTTCTTCGGGTTTACCGAATCTTTTCATGGGAATCATCGCCAAGGTCAAGTCCTTGACTTGCGGGTGGTCTTTCCATGGATCCTCGAGCATAGGGGTGTGAATGAAGCCGGGACAGACGGCGTTGATGCGGACGTTCTTATGGGCGTAATCCAACGCCGCGGCGCGTGTCAGGCCTAAGACACCGTGTTTGCTGGCCGCGTAGATGGACAGGCCGACTTCCGAACAAATGCCTGCAATCGAAGAATTGTTGACGATCGCGCCCCCTCCTTGCTTCA
>CAZPTW010000629.1:0-1667 GCA_964589235.1 uncultured Smithella sp.
CGGATGGTTTTGGGACGGGAATTCTGGGGCAAACTGGCCACCCAAACAGCGCTGGTCGGTTTGGTGGCGCAAAGCGTCGCTTTATTGATCCGCTGGAAGGCCTCTTATGATTTGGGAATCGGTCACGCCCCTTTATCGAATTTTTATGAGTCGCTGATCTTTTTTGCTTGGACCATTGTGTTATTGTATCTCATCATCGAGTGGCGCTTGAAAAACCGCAGCATCGGCGTCTTTGTTCTTCCGATAGCCTTTTTGCTGATGGCTTACGCCTCCATCGCCCCCGGGGTCAACCATAAAATCGAACCTTTGATTCCGGCGCTGCAAAGCAACTGGCTGACAGCGCACGTTCTGACTTGTTTTATGGGGTATGCCGCGTTCACCGTGGCTTTCGCCTTGGGGATTATGTTTTTCATCAAGAGTGCCGCCGGTCCGGATGTGTCCGGGAGAAGCGCGTTCATCCGTCTCCTGCCGACGGAATATCACATGGATGAATTGATGTATTACAGCGCCACACTGGGATTCATCTTTCTGACCCTTGGAATCGCCACCGGCTCCGTCTGGGCGCATTACGCCTGGGGCGCTTACTGGCAGTGGGATCCGAAAGAAACCTGGTCGCTGATCACTTGGCTGTCTTATGCAGTGATGTTGCATGTTCGTCTGGTGCGTGGGTGGCGTGGCAAGCGGATGGCCGCCATGGCGATCGTCGGGTTTATCTGCGTGCTCATCACCTACTTGGGCGTGAACTTCCTTCCCAGTCTGCATAGTTACATGACGTGATGACTTTTGTCTTTTTCTTCATTTTCCGGTGAAGCTTTGATTTGGGGATGTCCAAAAGATTCGCCGTCCGGATTTCATTGCCGCCGGTCTGATTCAGGGCGTCGAAAATCTGTGTCGGTTCATAGGGGTCGTTCCGTTGATCGGCGGCTTCGTCTTTTTTTCTGTCCGTGAAACCTCCGGAAGGGATGCCATATCGTTCAGTCTCATTTCCCTGCGATGAACGGCCCGTCGTCTGACGGCATTTTCCCGTTTGTGGAGATTGCCCGGCCGGGGATCCTTTTTGAGCTGATCCAGGATCCGTAGGCTGAGGGCTTTTTTAGATTCCGTATTGGCCATTCATCTGGCGGGGGTAAGTTTCGGTCCGAGGAGCCGGGTGTCATTCTGTCTTATGATCAGCGGAAAAAATGGGATGGAAATGACCTTCAATCCCTAGATCGGATATTTAAAAAAGGGAAAAAGCGATGTGGCATGAGTTGGCCGAGGCTGAAATCGAAGGCAAGGGGCTTGGGGCAGTGCTCTTCCAGGCTCTTTGCTGCCCTGTCGATCAGAGCGGACACATAACGGGCGATTGAATGGGATTTTTCTCTTTGGTACGACTACATGAAATTAAATGCTGGATATGTTTGAGGTATTTAAAAAGCTTGCAGCCGAAAGGATACGCCGAACCGTTTAATGGTACATTTATGAACCATATATTCATGAATATTACAAAATTGTAATTGACAAAATTGTTGTTTGAAAGTAGGCATACGGCAACCAATTGCCGTATGCCGTAATAAACGGCATGGACACAGGTGATGTGAGGTTTTAAAAATCTTTGCCAAGGGAGAATCAATCATGTCAGTCATTCAAGAGGTCATAGCGAAAGTGAAGAAGACGGATCTGGACCA
>CAZPTW010000630.1:0-1658 GCA_964589235.1 uncultured Smithella sp.
ACCCTGGACATCCACCGCGTCAGGATGGCGCTCTCCCCCTGAGCTACTTGCCTATTCAACTTTTGAGCTAGCTCAACTAGCAGTAAAACGCTTATGTGTCAAGTAAATATCTTACTTTTTCACGCTATTCAAGTCGGATTGATTTACAATCCGGATGCCCCGAATAATGTAGGTCAAGCCGGATACAATGGTGAATAACGCTGTGCCCCACCAGAGGCTTACAATCCATAAGTAACTGAAATCATGTGTAAAAGATTTATACAAAAGCGTAAAGAAAATGGTCGCCACCTGAAAAACGGTGGTGATCTTGCCGACGATAGCCGGTTTTATTTCATAGGGGATGGACATGATGGTCATAATGGCGATACCCAGTAAAATGATGAAATCGCGGCTGATCACTATCACAGCCAGCCACCCCGGTATCAGATCAAAAAGAGCCAATGAAACGAAACTGGTCACCAAAAGCAATTTATCCGCTAAAGGATCCAAAAATGCTCCAAGTTTGGTTTGGCACTTTAACAGTCGGGCCAACGCTCCATCAAAAGCATCGGTTACACCCGCGATCGTAAAAGTAATTAAGGCCTTGTCATACTGCTTCTGTATGAGAAAAATGACAAAAACAGGAACCAGAATGACCCGCATCAATGATAAAAAATTGGGAATATTCATGCTTGCAAAACATTATCTTTACGGATTGACTTCTTTGTCTTTTCTCTTGTTCCATTTCACCCAGGCATCCATATCTTCCGCATCGGTAAAGGCTTTTGGCGGTTGAGCCTTTCCATCGGCGCTGATCTTAATCTGTTGCATGGACTTCACGATGTAGGTCCACTCTTCCATAGTTACAGATTTTGGACCCGGAATTTTCGTCGGACCCGCCACCGGTTTAGGCGGACCCGCCGTATAACCGGGCAGAGCGGCCTTCTTGACAGGCGCGGCCACATTCACTTCACCCTCGTATACTTTCACAACAGCCGACTGATCGTTCTCGACGTCCATTCGATAGACGGTTCCGCGGACACCGGCTACGGCATTCTGACAGGAAACATCAAACTTGTCTCCTCCCCCTTGGAGAGATTTACGCACGTTCATCCAAATTTTACCCACCCCCACGGAAATCCCGATGGAGCGTTTCCCATCCTCTGAAACATCAGCGGAAAGAAGTTTGATGGCCGTCTTTTCGGCAAATCGAACGACACTCCTATCCGGCAACAACAGTTCCAAACGGCTGTCCGCGCCAGTGGTCACCTCGCAGCCCGCCTGGATACGATCATTTATTTTCAGCGTCCGAATTTCTTTTTGCCCTGGACAAACCGCCTCCACCGCACCCTTGACATAAGTGACTTGAGCCTCACCTTTCACCAGTTTTACAGCCAACATCGGTTTCTCTTTCGCCGCTGAGGTGCAGATCATAAAAACGACGACGGCGCAAATCATCGGCAGTGTTTTTTGCATGATCCTCTCCTTTTTACTCATCAATCCATCTGAAATGAATTTTTTTTAAACACGCTGTCACCCCCTCAACATCGGTCCGTAAGGCAGGGTTTCCATCACCTTTCCGACAGCCTCTTCCAACGCCGATTCCAATGCCCCATGGGATTTCAATGTGGAATTGATGACGTCAAAATTTCTGCTGGTCGACCGGTGCTGCGCATTCC
>CAZPTW010000631.1:0-1653 GCA_964589235.1 uncultured Smithella sp.
AAATCCTTTACCGTCAACCCGGTTACTTTCTTGAACAAACCTGGCTCAAGTTGGGTGATTACATCTCGAAGAGTTCGCTCCCTGTAATCTGTCAAATACATGAAGATGGGTATTCGTGTAGCAAACTTGATTAGCTTTTCCTGAATTTTTTTTCTTAGAGTTTTATATTCCTTCTCTTCTTCTGTGAGCTGTTTCTTTTCATCAGCGGAAAGCGTCCTGTCGTTGGCCTCTTTTTTCAGCTTCTTAACGGCTTCGGATTTGTTGATGATAGTCTCGATGTCCTGATTGAGGTTTCGGAAACCTTCGATGCTCATCAGTGCCTTCATCGCTTGTTCATTGTTCATGAGCCTACGCAAAGTATCGTTGTCCACATTCACCAGTAGGGCGCTCTCCCAACGCCGGGCAAGCAGGGTGGCAGTGGTGCCGCTCATCGCCATCTCCAGAACGCCCGCAGCGTCTATCTGCCTCATCGAACTGCCATCATATGCCAACACTGGCAGAAAATGGATGAATTCAGCGACTTTCTGCTCCGGGTCAGCTTCATTGATATTGAGGCGGCAACTGTAATCTGCTATCTGACGTAAAGCGCGATCAGGCGCAAAGTCGAAGACGTAGCACTCTTCTTTGAGGATCAGCTCCTCATTGGGCGAGGTCCCGTCAGGATTCTTGATCGTCCATGGATTCTGCACGCGAAACGCGGCCTGGAAATAGGTCTCCGGGCTGGAGCAGTTGCGCAGCATGAAGATGCCCGTCCAAGGCCGAACTGTAACGCCGGTGGTCAGCTTGCCACACGTGAGCGTGATGGTTTTGGTCTTCAGGGGATCTCCCATGGCATTCAGCACCGGAGGTAATGCTCTGACCCCAATACCAGCCGCCGCACCGGCGGCCACAATAACCTGGTAGTCGTGATAAAAGCGGTTATGCTTTTCGGCTAATAAATTTCTCATCGCATAGCAGGCAGCGACACTTGGCAGAAACCAAAGGGTGTGCGAAAGCACATGCAAGAGCCGCACATCCGAATAGGGTAACGGCGGCTTCTGGGCACCCAATCGCAGGTTATCCAGGTTTGTGGGAAGGTAGGCTCCTCGGATGAGGTCCAGCCATTTCTGAACTTCATCTTCATATTTGAACCGGGCCTGATCCCCTATGCCTTCAGCCGAAAAAAACACATTTAGATCGAACTCATTAAACTCACCTTTCATAGCAACTTCACGGATAGCATCAGGCAATTGATATGTCATCAAAACCATGCGCGGGAGAGCAGCGTAGGGATTATCTGCACCTTTCCATTCTTCTTTGGCTTTCTGTTCATCGGAATAAGTCCAGTTATAAATCTGGTCCTCAATAAACTCACCTGTGGCAATGGCACGAAACGGGGTACCCGAAAGATATAAATAATGGTCAGAAGTTATAGGAAGAATATCCTCATCAAAATAATCAAGGTATTCGCCTTCAGCGGCTTTTCGTTCCTGCTCGTCTTCGGCCTCGAAAAGGTCTCTGGCCTTTTCCCGCCAGGCGCCGAAGTGGTATTCATCAAATATGACGCAGTCCCAATGGGTAGCGTGAACCCATTCGTTTTTGGTTTTGATGCCGCCAGTACTCGGGTTGCGTCCCAGATAATCTTGAAATGATCCGAAGCAAACAATAGGTTTA
>CAZPTW010000632.1:0-1648 GCA_964589235.1 uncultured Smithella sp.
AAGAAAGATGCCTTTCTAGAATAAGTTTCAACCAGTTTCGGGTTATTTTATTCCCAGCACATCCTGCATATTGAAGAGTCCGGTCTTCTTCGCCGCCAAGAATTTCGCCGCCACGAGGGCGCCTTTGACGAAAATGTCCCGGCTCTTGGCATGGTGGTCAATCGTGATCACGTCTTCCCCGCTTTCAAAAATGATCTTATGGTCGCCCACGATTTCGCCTTCCCGGATGGCTTGGATGTCCGTGACCTTGTGGTTAGAGCTATTTTCAATGATTTCGGCAATCGTTTTGGCCGTACCGGATGGCGCGTCTTTTTTGTGAATGTGATGCGCCTCAACCATTCGCACCTCATAGTTTGACGGCGCCGCCTGAGCCAGCATTTCGGCGAGTTTGAAAACAATATTCACGCCGATTGACATGTTTGAGGAAAACACGATCGGGATCGTCCTGGCGGCGGATGTGATCGTGGCGCGTTGTTCGGGACTGAGTCCGGTCGTACCGATCACCATTTTGACCCTGTGTTGCCGGCAGGCCGCCAGATGTGTCATTGTGGCTTCCGGTGTCGTAAACTCAATGAGGATGTCGCTCCCTCTCAACGCATCTGGGGCCGTCGTGATTTTGATTCCGTTAATGGTCTGGTCGGCTTGGGGATGGTTGGGACTTTCCAGAAGGCAGGAAATGTGAAAGTCATGATCGGCGGCGCCCAAGGCCATGATGCGCTGTCCCATGCGGCCCAAACAACCACTAATAGCTAATTTAATCATGAAATTACCTCTGATTCATGAAAGGACAAGAGAGAAGGTACAGGGAACAAGAAACTTCATGTTTCCTGTCCCTTGTCGCCTGTTTCTATTTTATTAGCCCGTAATCTTTCAACGCGGCTTTTAATTTCGCTAATCCGGCTACCGACATCGGCGCCAGGGGCAGCCGGACATCCGCGGAGCACAGCCCCATCAACCCCATAGCGGTTTTGACCGGCGCGGGGCTGGTTTCGCAAAAAAGCGCGTGTATCAACGGAAGCATCTTGTAATGCAACTCCCGGGCTTTTTGGAGATCGCCTTTTTGAACAGCCTCCACCATCTGCGCGACATCTTTGGGAATGATGTTTGCCGCGACCGAAATGATCCCCACTCCGCCGATTGCCATCAGGGGCAGGGTCAGGGCATCGTCTCCGGAAATGAGCAAAAATTCTCTCGGGCACAGTCGTTTAATCTCGGACATTTGCGCCAAACTGCCTGAGGCCTCTTTGACGCCGATGATGTTTTTGCATTCCTGGGCCAGCCGGGCAATCGTCTGGGGCTCGATATTGACCGCCGTACGACCCTGAATGTTATAGAGGATAATGGGGATATCGACGCTTTCGGCAATGGTTTTAAAATGGCGATATAGCCCTTCCTGTGTCGGTCGGTTGTAATACGGGCTGACCTGCAGGGAGGCATCCGCTCCGGCCCTGGCGGCGTGTTTGGTGAGAACGACCGCCTCGGCCGTGGAATTGGAACCTGTCCCGGCGATAACCGGCACGCGTCCTTTCACCGCCTCGATGCACAGCCCGATGACCCGTTCATGCTCTTCGGTCGACAGGGTCGGGGATTCACCGGTCGTTCCGCAGGGGACGATGCCGTGCGTGCCGTTTTTTATCTGGAATTCGAT
>CAZPTW010000633.1:0-1646 GCA_964589235.1 uncultured Smithella sp.
ACCAGGCCGCCCAAAAGCGGCAGGCGGCGTCTTCGGATTTCATTTGATCCTGCAAGCGGCCCGGCATGATCTTGTCGCCAAAACCGCCCAGTTCACCCACGGCTTTGAGGCTGCGGGTTTTGAGCGTTACATCTTTAGAGTAGAACGCATTTTCCAAATAGGGGCCGGGGTCTTTTCGATGAGAGACGCTGGCGGCAATGCCGATATACTGGTGCATCGGCAATTTGGAGGGCAGGAGTTTTTGAATGTGGGGCAAGGCCTCTTCATAGGGCATCCAGGAAAGCGCGGATATCAAGCCATCGGATACAGCGGGCGCTTTCTCCACTTTTCCCAAAATCTCTGCGATGCGCGCTTCATCTTTGCTTTCAAAGGCCAGAATTGACGGGGCAAAAAAGGTCTCGGGTTTTCCGCTCCCTAGTTTCGCGGCAGACATTTCCCAACCCGGCTCGCCCGCCACGCGCAGGGCGTCGATTTGCGCCTCCAGACGATTATCCAGTTCTCGAAGGTCGGAAAGCGTGTAATGCGGCGCGCAAACGGCGCGCTGTCGCACCCGCCACAAAGACGCGGCTTCGTCTGCAAACTCAAAGCAGAGATCTTTCACAAAAGCTTTCGATTCGTCCGATTGGGCTAAAATGCTTTCCATAGCTTACCTTTAATTATTGGTCTTATCATTGAATTCACATCCGTCATGCCGGCGAAGGCCGGTATCCAGGACTGATAAAAGCTGGTTTTCGGCCTTCGCCGGGAAGACGACTTGATGCTGTTGCGACACAGTCTCTTGCACCGGGTTGCCGCTTCTTAAAATTCCACCATCCATCAATAGCCTACAGCGCCACTTCCACCTTCGCCCCTGTTATTCTTTTACCCGTGCGGATGGATGCCCGCCACAGGAGGCTCATTCTTTCATCCGTTGATTCCAGCAATACCGTCTCCAGATTCGCTTTTAGTGTCTCGAACCTGCCGGTGATTTTGGCTTCAATCTTCGGTTCGTTTGCCGGCAAATTAAACGTCTGCCTCCCTCGGGGCGACAAGTTGGTTAGGGTCACCGGTTCACCGCCACGGAGATGGGGCGTAAAAAACAGGTCCGGATGCGCCGCGGAATAAAAGCGGGCGTCAAAATTCTCCGGCAGGTTAGGCGCCCGCGTTTTGCGCCAGATTTCATCATACGTACCCAAAAAGGACAATCTGGGCTCCCAGTGCGGTGCGATAAATCCAAAGCCTGCGGGTTCTGGGGTATCCAACGGATTTTTAATCAAATGGTCCGTGTCTTCAATATTGGGCAACTCCACGCCGTCTTGTTCCTTTTCGTTACGCTTTCCAATGAACCCTTTACCGACGGGATTTCTTTTCTCCGCCAAGGTCGTCCCGGATGCTTCATCCATGATGTGCGTCCCGCCAAACGCCCGCTCGTAAATGAGCGGCATGCGCACAAAAGCGCCGGTATATTCAGGCTCTGTGCCCCAAAACCCCTTTTTCCAGCACCGATTACCGAAGATTTTCAGACTGCGGCTTTTACCAGCAACCGATACGCTTACGGTTAGCTCCATCACCGGCTTGCCGCCGGGAGCGCAGGCCTCCCCGATTACCACAACATCAGTCCCCGGCTTCTCCGGATGAATTTCCGAGGCATATTTAAGGCTGGATTT
>CAZPTW010000634.1:0-1635 GCA_964589235.1 uncultured Smithella sp.
TTTTCAAAAACTTCTATCGTGATATGAATAAACCCCGTTATTGCATGTATTAAATATAATACATGTATAAATATTAATTCATAAAATATAATGAGTTTTATTTATTAAAATTCTTTTTTTAAAACAATATTTTCTAAGTCATTTTATTATACGTGTATAAAAAATAATACAATTTTGAGTTTTGTTTATGTGTGCCGATTATTTTATGACTAATGATATTAATGACTTGTAATGATTTAATCATTGGACTGCTCTTTGCAAAATAATTTTTTGGTGTAATCAAGAAAGGGAGGGATAAAATCATGGATGTGCAAGTGCTTGCTCCGATCGCTGGAAAGATCCTAAAGGTCTTTGTCAAAAACGGTGACGTCGTGAAAGAATCTGATCAACTTTTCAAACTTGAAGCCATGAAAATGGAATATCCGATTTTCGCGCCTTCGGCGGGCAAGATCACAGCTATTAATGTCCGGGAAAATGATGAAGTTGAAGCTGATGACGTAATGCTCGTATTATCAGAAGGTTAATTTTAGATTTTAGATATGGATTCCCTCCACAGAAAGAAAGGAGCTGAACGTGGACTTTGAACTGACGACAGAACAGGCCATGTTCAAGGACATGGCTAGAGAATTCGGTATGAGAGAGGTCCAGCCTTATGTAAAGGAATGGGATCGCAATTGTAAAATGCCCCACGAGGTATTCGAGAAACTAGGGGCACAGGGTCTCCTTGGTATTAAAGCCCCGGTCGAGTACGGCGGGCTTGATCTTGACTGGATGACTCTGGGGCTTGTGACGGAACAACTTGCTTATTTTGATTTTTCTCTCGGAATGGGTTCTTGCTCGAGAACTTCTCTCGGAATTCTGCCCCTGCTCAACGGTACGGAAGAACAGAAGAAAAAATATCTGCCGGGGATGATTCAGGGGAAATTGACGCATTGTTTCGCAACGGTGGAACCCGATGCAGGTTCGGACGCAACGGCAATCAGAACGACCGCCGTGCTTGATGGTGACGAATGGGTGATTAACGGCAACAAAACGTGGATCACGAATGCAAACATATGCAATTTTGCAATGGTGGTCTGCCAGACTGACAAGAGCATCGGGACTAAGGGGTTAGCTGTCATCATAGTGGATTGGGGAACACCCGGGTTTACTCGGGCGCCAATCGAGAACAAGCTCGCACTGAGACATCATGACCACGGACAGCTCTTTTTCCGGGATTGCCGTGTGCCGCGTAAAAATCAGCTGGGTGGTTTTGGCATGAAAGCGGCCTTTGAAAACGTGGAACATACGCGTTTTGGAATCGCTTGTGCCGCGACAGGGGCTATCCAAGCCTGCCTGGATTTGAGTATCAAGTACTGTAAGGAGAGGATCCAGTTCAAGAAACCCATCGGCAGCTTCCAGCTTGTCCAGGAAAAAATCGCCGACATGGTGGTCGATCTCGAATCTTCTCGATGGCTGGCCTACCGGCTCGCATACATGAAAGACAAAAAAATGAATGTGGTTCGAGAAACGTCAATCGCCAAATACCACAATATGGAAGCAATGGCTAGGGCGGCAAGAGCGTCTGTAGAGCTTCATGGAGCTTACGGCTTAAGTGACGAATATCCTTTTGAGAGGATGTATCGAGACTGTATG
>CAZPTW010000635.1:0-1634 GCA_964589235.1 uncultured Smithella sp.
TAGCAATAATTAAAGGCGAAAAAAACTTGCATCATTTGAAAAATCCATGTATAATCCTGTCTTTGACAGTTGCAGGAGCTAAAAAGCTTGGAATCCCTTATAAATGGGGACTTCCAAGCTTTCTTTGTGTTGGAAATTTTTGCGTACTTTTTTTATTTTTTGGTCTCTTTATAAATTTTTTTCATCTCTTTGTTGCTGACAATCTGATAATCAGTTCTAAAACCAAATGCATCATGAAGTGCATCGGTAAAATCGGTTCGGATATAGGTGGGTATATACCCTTCGCCCATAACTGAGTAAAAATTCATATCTCTTAATTGGGAAACAATTTCGCTGGTTGTGAATTTCTCATCTAATCTTTTTTCGAGATATCTATAGATAACTAAAGCTAAGAAGCAAGTGATAAAATGAGCTTTTATTCGGTCATCTCTGCGAAGGAAAACCGGTCTAGCCTTGAATTCACTCTTCAAAATTCTAAAACATTCTTCTATTTCCCAGCGCCTATTATTGATTTTTGCAATTGCGGAACCATCATCGTTCAGGTTAGTGCAAACGGCGTAAAACCCGTCATACATTGCTTCATTTGCTATGGTTTCCTCATCTAGGCTATAAATGGTCTTCTTGGCGACTTCGCCGTCACAGGTGACTTTTTTAGAGGAGATGAAGCGTTTGTAATCATTTTGTCTTTTCTTGTCGATGCTATGAGGGTTGCTTTCAATAAGCATAACAGCACGCGCCAGCTGCCTGTTTCTAATTTGCCTTTGGTAATCCCGGTATTTTAAAGAATAGGTGACGATCAACTTCTGCTCAAGTCCATCTTCTTTAATCCAGCGTTCCTTGTAAAAGGTATCGTTCATGAACTTTTTATATAAATTCTGGTCCTCATCGAGCTTGCTGATATCAAAAGATCCGCTGATGGAGGGATGAGTCCATCCTGAAGGATCCAGTGCCCATTGTTTAAGGTGCTTTTTAAGCTTTTTGATGGACTGGGTTGTTATGAAGGCCCGTTCGTTGATATTGTTGAATTTTCGGTTATCTGTTGAGGACAGACCAGCATCGGTGCAGACAATGAATTTGGACAGCTTGAAATCATGAAGGATCTGTTCTTCAAGAGGCTTAAGAGTAATCTGTTCATTGGTGTTGCCGCTGTGGATGCTGAAAGCGAGAGGAATGCCGTCACCATCCATAAATAGACCCATTTCAACAATAGGATTGGGTCTGTGTTCCTTGCTGAAACCGTATTGTCTAAGGCCATCTTCCTGTTCAATCTCAAAGAAATAGTTTGAGCAGTCGTAATAAAGGATGCGATCGTTACGCTTTGAAACAGAGAGACTGTTTTTATAAAGTTCGGATTGTATGAAATCGGATTCTTGGGATAATACTTCCAAAGCCCGATAAACATGCTGCAGTTCAAAGTTGGGTTGTTCCAGTAAACGTTTTGATTCCTCATAGGTATTGAGCTTGGAAGACGGAAACAGTATTCTGCCATAAATCAATCGTGAAAGTATGGAGTTCAGGTCAAAGGTGAACTTATGTCTTGACGAGATATCCATGCAAATCTTATGTAATCCCAACTGGTGGTAGAGTTGCTGCAGGAATAGGTAACCACCGTTGAAACTAACCTGAATATCCTT
>CAZPTW010000636.1:0-1632 GCA_964589235.1 uncultured Smithella sp.
ATGTTCTTGCCGATATCATGAATGTCGCCCCGCACCGTCGCCAAAATCACTTTTCCCTTGGTTGCCGTCGCCGCCTTTTTCAGATACGGCTCCAAATACGCCAACCCCTTTTTCATCGCTTCCGCCGCCGCCATCAATTGCGGTAAAAAGTAAATTTTCTTTTCGTAGAGATCACCGACTTTCACGATGGCCGGAATCATCACCTCATCCACCATCTCCGAGGCGGTTTTCCCGGCTTGCAGCGCCCCCTCCAGAAGCTGAACAATGCCCTCCCGGTTTCCGTCGAGAATGGCGGCCGTCACCCTTTCTTCAGGCGTCACCCGGGCGGCTTTCGCCTGGGCCGGCTCGCCTGCGGCAGCGGAAACGGCCTGGGCGAAATGGGTGATGAACTGTGTCGACGCCTTGTTGCGCGCCAGAAGCGCGTCACCCGCTTTTTTCACATTCATGAATTCCACGCTGGCCGGGTTGGCGATGGCCATCGTCAGTCCCGCGTACTGGGCCATCGCCAGAAACGCGGCGTTGAGCCAGGGCCGGCCCGGCATCCCAAACGACACATTGGAAAGCCCGAGGATCGTTTTGGCCTTGAAGGTTTTTTTACACCAGGCAATCGTCGAAAGCGTCTCCCAGGCGGCTTGAGGCTCCGAGGCCACCGCCATGGTCAACCCGTCGACCACGAAATCCTCTTTGGTGAAACCGAATGCTTGAGCTTCTCGGTAAACCGCTTCGATCACCGCGCGTCGTTTTCGGGCGGTGGCGGGAATGTCTCCATCCGCAAGCGGAAGCAGGATAAACATGGCGCCGTATTTGGCCGCAAGCGGCAGCAATCTCGCTTGTTTTTCCTTTTCGCCGGAAATCGAATTGATGAGCATTCGTCCCGGGTAAAGTCGAAGCGCCGCCTCGATCGTTTCGACCCGGGAGGAATCGATGACCAACGGCAGTCGACTTGCCGTCGACAAAAGGCCGATCACGTTTTTGATGGTTTGCCCTTCATCGATCCCCGGTTGACCGACATTGACATCCAAAAGCGAAGCGCCCTGCGCCTCCTGCTCTTGGGCCATCTGCCGGACCAAGGACAGTTTGCCTTCGGCCAGCTCTTGCTGAAGGGCCTTTTTGCCGGTGGGATTGATCCGCTCACCCACCAGATACAAAGGCTCATTGTCCTCAAACACCAAAAATCCGCGCGCGGAACTAAGGGCGCATAGCGAGGTCCTGCGCGGCAACACCGGCTTTCGCTTCCCCACCGCCTTGGCCAACGCGGCGATGTGCGCCGGCGTCGTTCCACAGCAACCGCCCAAAAACGCCGCACCCGCCGCCGCCAGCTTCCGGCCCGCGACGGCGAACGAGTGAGCGTCCATGTCAAAAACGGTTGTCAACCCGTCGAGCCTCGGCATGCCGGCGTTGGGCTTGGCCAAAAGAGGAACCGTGGCGTAAGATTTCATCGCCGCGACGATATCCACCATCTGCTCGGGACCGGCCGAGCAATTTAAGCCCACCGCGTCAGCACCGAGACTCTGCAAGGTGATCAGCGCACTTGGGGGAGGCGTTCCACCGAGCGTATGGCCGTCTTTTTCGTAAGTCATCGAAACAATGGTATAAAGATCGGATAGTTCGCGTACCGCCAAAAGCGCGGCC
>CAZPTW010000637.1:0-1631 GCA_964589235.1 uncultured Smithella sp.
CGAAGGATGAAATCGATGAAAAAGGGGCAAAGGAAGAGAGCCCCCCAACCCGTCGTTTCCTGACGCCTGGATTTTCCCTCTGGCCTCCTCAATCTTTATTTTTCAGAATCATCAGCGCATCCACGACCACCGGTTTTGATCCGGCAAGGATGACCGGGTTGAGGTCGATTTCCATGATGTCCTCAAAATCCAGCCCAATTTGACCGACATTGATCAGCATCCGCTCGAGAAGACCGGTGTCGGCCGCAGGCATCCCGCGGACGGCGTCGAGGATTTTATAGCCTTTGATATCCCTCATCATTTCCTGGGCGTCATGAACCTCCAACGGTGCGCGACGGAAGGAAACGTCGCGCAAAATTTCCGTAAAGATCCCCCCCAGGCCGAACATCACACAGGGACCGAACTGTGGATCTCGTGTCATGCCCATTACCAGTTCACGTCGCCCTGAAATCATTTCTTGCATTAAAACGCCGCCTTCAAATCCTTCCATCCCGGCCATCATGTCGCGGAATGCTTTTTTGGCTTCGGTCACCGTCCGAATATCCACACGGATCAATCCCTTTTCCGTTTTATGGGCGATTTCAGCCGAGCAGCCTTTCATAACCAGAGGGAAACCGATTTTCCGGATACCTTTTTCCAACTGATCTTTATCTTTGATCAAAATTTCTTTCGTGACGGGGATGTCATAGGCGGAAAGAATTTGTTTGGCCTCGTATTCCGAAAGCGCCTTGCGCCCTTTTCGCACAGCGGTCTGGATGAGTTTGAAAGCTTTCTCTTTTTTCATTTTTTCCTCCCTTCGAAGTAAGTATTCATATGGGCGATGGCCCTTATCGCGTGATGCAGTTCGTCGAAAACGGGAATGCCTCGCTGGACGTACTCCTGCCGAGTCATGGCGATCATTTCCGTGATATCGGTGCTGTCGAGCCCCCGCTTCACGCTCGGAAGCACCGCAACGACCGGCTTACCGGTTTGCAAAACCACGTCATAAACAGCCTGAGCCAATTCGCGGAAAGGCGTCACTTCCGAAACCGGTTTTCCCACCATCCGGGCGATCGTTTTGTAATGGAATAGCAAAGAAACAATAATTTGCAACTCAATATGTTCATCCTTGGCCGCCGTCAACATCACGTCTTTGAGAACGTGTGGGGCGACAAAGGGATTGGCGACATCGATGGGATTGACGGCGCTCGAACCGGGCCGAGGCAGGATACTTTCGATAGACGTGCGAAGATCAGACCTCAGCGCGGGAATTTCTAGACCGTATTTTTCCGCTGAGTCACAGGCGGTCACCCCGATGGCCCCCCCTCCGCCGATCACTGTGATGCGGCGGTACGATTTGGAAGGCAGCAAAGCAAATGCCAAATTGGCCTGGGCCAATTCTTCCGTATCTTGGACTTGAACAGCACCTGCTTGTCTGAGCACGGCCTGCCAGATCGAACGGCTGCCCCCCATAGAAGCGGTATGACTGGCCACAGATCTGGCCCCGGCGGCGGAAAGTCCACCTTTCAAAACGATAACCGGTTTTTTAGCCGCCGCGGATCGCAGTTCTTGAAAAAAAGCGTCTCCGTCTTTGATCCCTTCAATATACATGGAAATCACCTTGGTTTCGGGATCGCCGGCAAAGTAGTGGA
>CAZPTW010000638.1:0-1631 GCA_964589235.1 uncultured Smithella sp.
CGACTATTCGAGGGCGGCCGGACGTTCGGGCGTCGGCGCCGTCATGGGTTCGAAAAATCTCAAAGCGATTGTCGCCCGAGGAAAGACATGCCGCATTTCCCCCGTTCATCAAAAAAAATTCGAAAAAACGCTCAAAAAGGCCAAACGACACATTTTACGGAATTTCTTTACAAAGCAATATAAAGCTTACGGAACCAACACCAATACCCGCTACGGTATCGCGAGCGGCTATTCACCGGTTCACAATTTCAGAGACCGCTTCCATCCCGGCCTGAAGGACACAACGGGCGAGGCCATGGCGGCCAGGTACGCGACCCGGCACGCGACGTGCCGCTACTGTTTGATTTTATGCGGACACAAGGGGCTCTACCCCGATGGAAAAACGCGGATCGTTTCCGAATACGAAACGACCGGCATGTTTGGCGGCAATATCGATAATTTCGATACCGATCTCATCGGGCATTGGAACGATATCGCAAACGACCTGGGAATCGATACGATTTCGGCCGGCGGGACGATCGCCTGGGCGATGGAAGCCGGCGAAAAAGGACTGAGGCCGACGACCTTGTCCTTCGGCCGGACGGACAACATCGGCAAAATGCTCGAAGAAATCGCCTATCGGCGGGGAGAAGGGGCGGAACTGTCCTTGGGAACCAAACGACTCAGTCAAAAATACGGTGGGGCCGATTTTGCCATCCATGTCAAAGGATTGGAAATCGCCGCCTATGATCCCCGGGGGTGCTGGGGACATGGGCTTTCCTACGCGGTTCACAACAAAGGCGGTTGTCATCTGGGGTCCTACTTGGTCGCTCTGGAAGTCCTCATGGGCTATATGCCGCCGCTGACCACCCGCGGCAAGGCGTCCTGGGTGGTTTTTTGCGAAGATGTCTTTGCCGGCATCAATTCCCTGCAGACCTGTCTTTTCACCGCCTATTCCATCATGACCGAGCCGCCCATTCCCAAATATATCCCCAAACCCTTGATGAAAATCGCCACGACCGTCATGCCCAAACTTTCCCAGATGATGATGAACTGGAGTGTCTACTCCGACTTTTTCTCGGCGATCACCGGCGTCCCCATGAACCAGTGGCAATTCAAAAAGGCCGGCGAGCGGATCAATAAACTGGAACGATACATGAACGTGCGGATGGGACTGACGCCTGCCGAAGACACGCTGCCTAGGCGATTCACTCACGAGGCCGTCACGCGGTACCCTGTGGCGTCCACCGTCCCGATCGAAAAAATGATCCGCCGGTATTACCGCATCAGAAAATACGATGCTCAGACCGCCGGGCCTTCCGTGAAAGATTTGATTCGTCTGGGGGTCACGATTTGACACCTTTTCCAAGCCGGGCCGTCAATCTGAAAAGATTATCAATTTGACCGAAGGAGGGGCAGTATGGAACCATTCAAAGAGACATCGATGGGGGCGATCTTTCAAAACCGGGTTTTACAAAACGGTGACAAGACCCTGGTCATTTTCAAGAACCGATCCGGCCATTGGGAGAACATCTCTTGGAACCGGCTCAATGAAATGGTCAGGAATTTGGGCATGTTTCTCATCAACCGGGGGATCGGCCCCGGGGACAAGGTCGCCTTGTTCTCCCCCAACCGGTATGAGTGGTGGGTGG
>CAZPTW010000639.1:0-1630 GCA_964589235.1 uncultured Smithella sp.
TATAAATGCTCCCTTTCATGCGGATAAACGCACTGCGAAGGGATAAATCCCGCAACTCGCCCTGCAGGGTGATTTGAGAACCGACGCTGATTTGAACGGGGCGGCAGATCTGGACACGATCAGAACGACGCTGGTTTTGAAACCTGGGAGACACAGTGGAATGATTTCTTCGGAGTTCATTCTGCATACGCTTTTATTTTAACAAAATCCCCCCATTTCAAAAGATTTAACACAAAATTATTCACCGGCACCTTTCGGACAACACCGCTACCCCTTATGGACAAAGCCCACCGCACGGATCATTTCTTCATGAATTTGTTTTAAGGGGACGACGTTATCGATATATCCCTTTTCAATCGCCAATTTATTCATCCCAAAGATCACCGACGACTCCTCATCCTGCGCGATCGTTATTCCGCCATATCGGTGAACATGACCTATCCCTTCAACCCCGTCCTTCCCCATCCCCGTCAAAAGGACCCCGATAACGTCTTGTTGATACTGCTTCGCGGCAGATTCCATAAGGAAATCGATCGAAGGAATAAAAAAATTTTTGCGGGACAAATCTTCTTTCAAAAATATCTTGCCGTCCGAATCGATCCCCATATTCAGCCCGTCAGGGGCGAAAAAGACAGCCCCCGGGGCAATCGCATCTCCGGCCTTGGCGATCCGAATCGGCAAAGAAGAGACCCCCTGCAAAAACTCGGCAAGCCCGCCGACAAAACCCGCCGCCATATGCTGGACAACCAAAATACTCGCCGGAAAATCTCTCGGCAACTGGGAAAAGATCACCTGCAAGGCCTGCGGCCCGCCGGTGGAAACGCCGACAACGACGACCTTTTGGGAGACCGGAGCAAAGCCGCCGATACTCTTCCAGGAAAAAGGCTGAATCCGGATATGCCGCAGCGGCCGGACCTTCGACGCAATCTTGACTTTTTCTGTGATCTCCTCTGCAATCGTCTCATCCGCCCCGGTCAAAGGCACAAAATCCATAGCGCCAACACCCAGCGCCCGCACGATAACGGCGACATCAAGGGAACTGACCACGATAATCGCCGTCGGGGCTTTTTCCATGATCTCCTGAATGGCCTCAAGTCCTCCCATCACCGGCATCTTCAAATCCATGGTCACGACATTCGGCCGGAGCCGAATCGTCTTTTCAACCCCCTCTTGGCCATCCCGGGCCTCGCCGATGACTTCCAGCGCCGGATCGGACTCAAAAATCGACCGCAACGCCAGCCGGACCAACGAGGAATCATCAACAATCAAAATTCGGATTTTTGCCATACAACTATCCCAATAACCTCTCCAGGGTCTCCACAAGGACAGGGGCAGAGAAATCGCCCTTTGATAAATACGCGTCCGCGCCAGCATCCATCCCCCGTCTTTTATCCTCTTCATTCTGCCGGGTGGTCAGGACGACAATCGGCACTTCCTGATATTCTTTTTCTTGTCTTAAGGCCATGATCATGGCGATGCCGTCCATTTCCGGCATCACAATATCCGTAATAACGGCGTCAAAGCTTTCCTGCAGGGCGCACGCCAATCCCTCTTTGCCATTCCGCGCGGTGACAACCTCATATCCCACAGACTCCAAGATGTCTTTCGCGATTTGCACAGCAATAAAAAT
>CAZPTW010000640.1:0-1627 GCA_964589235.1 uncultured Smithella sp.
TGGCTGAGGGAGTTACTCCGGCAAGAACAACTTAAGCTTCTTGTGCAAATGGAAGTTAAGTGGATCCACGCCGACATTACTGAAGGAGGACGACATGAGCTTTGGAAATATCTCCGAGAAGAACTGAAAATCGAAGAAGTTACCCCGGAGGTTTTTGCGCGTAAAGTGGATGGTGTTTTTTTCAGCGCTCAAAGCGATCAATGGATGATCAAATTTTATGCCCAGCTTGCGAACCAAAAGGCGTTATGGAAAAAAGGATTGGGCAACTATTGGGATGCTGATGGACCACTAAGAAAGAAGCCCTTTATACGATTACAAGATGGCTCCCACGTAAGGCCATTTGATGATGACGACAAACCAAACGCCTATATTCCGACGAAAAAGCCCCTTGACTCCCGATTACCAACAGTAAAGGCTGAGATAGCTTGCCATGAGGAGATACATCGATTTCTGGTATCTGATCTAAAGATTCCAGAGTTCGACATCGTAGCAGAAGTCGTTGAGCATGTGCTACCTAAGTACAGATCGAGTAATCCTCCCCAAACAGATGAGCATCTTGGTGATATCGAGAAGATAGTCGCAGCTTTCCAAACGGACTCTCAAGAAAAACAAAAAAGATTGAAGGATGCTCTTCAAGAGACGCCTTTTATCTTGTCGAGATCATCTGTGAGCGGCGCTGAAAGTTACCGTAAACCGAATGTTTTGTATTTTGCAGATGAATTGTTAGAAATGTACTTTTCAGGTAGTTCTGATGTTGGCTTTATCAGCGAAATTTATACAAATGATGATGACGCAATAGCGCTCTTTGAAAATCTTGGGGTTGCGCGGGAAGTTCGGGTTTTCAAGAAAAAACCTAGTTATAAAAACTATGTTATTCTAAAAGATAACTATGGTTGGCACGAACGAGGACTTGAGGGGTTTGACCCCGATATACAGGTCGAAGGATTGTCAAACGCTCTTACCTCGCCGACGCCAGAGAAAAGCCTTTTCATTTGGAACAGGATTGCAGTCCCGAACGATCACTGCATACGCGGGATTATTGAGAAATCGTCCCGACAATATTATGACAACAGCGAAAAGGAAGAGCGCGTCTCACGACTTTTCGGTTCTTTGCTGATAGAAAACAAGTGGTTGCCGGGAGCGGATGGTCAGTTTTACCGTCCTGACGAGGTCAGTCTAGATCAACTCCCTGAGCAGTTCGAACGCAATGAAAAGCTGGCCGGCTTGCTTGGAATGAAGAAGAATATAGTCGCCAAACTCGCTGAAGAAATAGGTGTCAAGCAAGAGACGATAGAACTCGCTCGAAAACTCGAAAACAATCCTGACATTCTAAAATTAGTACAAGATCAGATCAAAAGGAAAGAGTGCATCGAATTTCCAGAACAAGAAGTTGTGGACAAGGATCACTCAAAAAACAAAATCATTGAGGAGTTACAGGGTAGTCCAGGCACACAATATGAGTTAAAAACCAGGTCGGTGCGTGTCACCGAGGCTACCCAATATGTTCGGACTTGGTTGAAGAATAATTACACAAATCAAAACGGCCAAATGGTATGTCAGATCTGTAAGGAGGAAATGCCTTTTAAGAAGCTCGATGGTGAGTATTACTTTGAAGCAGTTGAGGCGT
>CAZPTW010000641.1:0-1620 GCA_964589235.1 uncultured Smithella sp.
CTGGAAAAAAAGGAGCTCTTGAGCATCATTGATAATCAGGCCGATGCGTCCGACCTTTTGTTGGATGAAATCAACAGCCGTTACAACGAGGCGCTTTTGATACAAGAAATCGGCCAAGCCGCCTCCGCGATGACGGAAGTAGACAAGCTTCTCGAGCACACCATGAAATCACTGATCACAAGGCTGGATTTCGACCGGGGGATGATCATGCTGGCCAATGACCAAAAAAACTTGCTTGTGTATTCGGTCAGCTACGGTTACAACCCCAAGGATGAGGCGTATTTGGCAAGCACCACCTTCCACCTGGACAATCCGCTGTCCAAGGGCGCGGCCGTCGAGGCGTTCAGAAAGCAAAAGGCGGTTTTGGTCAATGACGTGTCGGCTATTGAAAAAGACCTGTCGCCCAAGACCCGCGATTTTATCCGCGAGATGCGGACGCAGTCCTTCATCTGCGTTCCCATTGTCTATAAGGGGGAATCGATGGGGATCCTCATGGTGGACAATGTTCAGACAAAAAGAAAATTGGGCCAAACGGAAATCAATCTGCTCACCGGCATCGCCCCGCAGATCGGCATCAGCATCAAGAACGCCGTCGCGTATCAAAAGATCAAAGAAAGCGAGGAGCACTACAGAACGATTTTTGAAAGCACGGGAACGGCCAATATCATCATTGATGAAAACGCGACGATCCTGATGGCGAATCACCATTTCAGCGAGTTGAGCGGTTATTCGAAACGAGATCTGGAGGGGAAAATAAACTGGAGAAGTTTCATCCATCCAGAGGATCTCGAGCGGGTGGAGGCCTACCTTCAAACATGCAAGCAACATTCTTCGGGGGCCCCCTTGGCGTATGAATACCGCGGTGTCAACCGACGAGGCGACATCCTGCACTTGTTGACGAATGTCGCGGCCATTCCGGGGACCGGCCAGCGCATCGTATCTCTGGTGGATGTCAGCGCGAAAAAGCAATTGGAGCTGCAGCTTCTGCAGGCGCAGAAAATGGAATCCGTGGGGCGGCTGGCCGGAGGTGTCGCCCATGATTTCAACAATATGCTCAGCGTGATCATCGGGAATACGGAAATGGCTTTGGCGACCTCCGGGACGTCCGGTCCCCTGAATAAATTGTTACGTGACATTTTACATGCCGCGACGCGTTCCGCGGCCCTGACTCGCCAGCTTCTGGCCTTTGCGCGAAAGCAAACGGTTGCGCCGAAGATCCTCGATCTCAATGAGGCTGTCGAGGGCGTTTTGAAAATGCTGGGAAGGCTGATCGGGGAAGATATCGATTTGGTCTGGAGTCCGGGTCAGTCGATATGGCCCATCAGGATTGATCCCGCGCAAATCGATCAAGTTTTGGCCAATCTCTGCGTCAACGCCCGCGATGCCGTCAAAAGCGGCGGCGGCAGGGTGATCATTCAAACCGGATGCGCGGTTCTCGACGAGAAATACTGCCAATCCCACGAGGGCGCCATTCCCGGAGACTATGTGCTTTTGACGGTGAGCGACAACGGTTGCGGGATGGATCCAATAACGTTGACCAGAATCTTTGAGCCGTTTTTTACGACCAAGGCCGTCGGGCAGGGAACCGGTTTGGGGCTGTCCACTGTTTATGGCATCGTA
>CAZPTW010000642.1:0-1612 GCA_964589235.1 uncultured Smithella sp.
TGCCGATCATCTCATTTTGCGCGATCTCTTTGAGGATCCCGCATACCCTCGCGTAGTCGGCGGACATGACGGTCTCGGTTTTGATCCACGCCAGCAAGGGAGACGCAATCCGGTTGAGAATCTCGTTTTTTTGGTCGGCGGGAAGATGATCGATGATGTCCGCCAACCCCCTGGCTGCGCTCGCGCGAACATCGCTTGTGTCGCTCTTGAGGTTTTCGACCAGTTTTTGCAGCATCTCTTCGAGGGTGCGTTTCTCTTTTTGAATGATCAACTGCTCGATGATTTTGGGGAGAACCTCCATCAGACCTTCATCCATCAAGGTTCTTTCATCGCCCAGGCGGAGACTGAATTTTTCGGCGACCTGTACGAGCCTGCTTTTGGCGTCCGCCGCTTCCCCCTCCGCGGCGCCTCCGGGTCCGAAGCCTTGTCCCGAACCGGTAGATGGACCTTCCAGTTCCGTCATCAGGTATTGAATCAAAAGCCCTCCGAAGAGGTGCTCGAGATTTGAGGTGGTCAACTGTCTGGCCGTTTCAGGAATACCCGTGGCGAGCGACCGGCTGATGCGTTTCGACAACGCCTGACGGTCTTCACGGGGAAAATGGTCCGTCATTTTGTCCAGCAGCGCGAGCATCGTCCCCAAACGGTCCGACAGCTGCACGCTGGAGAGCGTTTCTTTCTGCTCGATCATTTTCGACAGTCCGGTTTCAAAGGCCTCCGACAGGGCTTTGGGATTGCGGGCCAACGTTTGAAATTCCGGTGAATGAATATCCATATCCGGATGGGTCAGTTTGAAAAATTGTGAGAGTTGATCGTCGGTGATGTCAAGGCTGGAGAGGATTTTGTGATCCTTGTCCATGGCCACATAGACTTTCTGATCCAAAACAACGTGCGTGATTCGGTGTTCGACAAAAAGATTGGGCAGCCCGCCTTGACCGGCGATGGTTTCCGGTTTCAGCGACACAAGATGGATGAATTGAGACAACTCTTCTTTTTCCAGCCCCTGATCGAAAGAAATACTTTTGAGACCCAAGGCGAGCATGATCCCCAAAAACGAAGCCACATGAGGCTTTTCCTGGTCTCTGTGATGCAGGGGGGTCCCGTTGACCAAAAGTGCTTTTTCCGATTCGGCGAAAAGAATTTGAGGATGTTTTGTCAGCGCCTCCAGAAGCGACTGGTGGAGTTTTTCCAAGGTCGTGATGACCGTCGCGCTCGTTGGGGGATAGAGACGGACATTTTTGACGGCGGTGTTCAGTGTAACTAAGATCTCGAGGGCTTTTTTGATAATATCTGAGTCTTCCGTCGTCATGTCCCCTTATCTGTCCTCATCTAATCAAAAAGCCTAAAGAAACCATAATTCTTGGGCCTTTTTTGATTTTGTGTCGATTTTAAGGAATCCTAAGTGGACTGTCAAGGGGATAATGAGTAGTTGTAAGAAGCAAATGATTTGTCCGGTGTTGTAGCACATAAACTGTCCGGTTGATAAGTTGCCTCAATGGAGGTGACGGATGAGACGGACGGTGTATCTCCAGGAGACCCGGAAGATGCGATCTTTAGAATTTTATGCAGGCTGTGTACGCATGGGAATATTATAGGATGTCTTCATGTCACAATG
>CAZPTW010000643.1:0-1611 GCA_964589235.1 uncultured Smithella sp.
TGCCCAAACGGAACTTCGCCCCGTTCTTTTCGGCAATCCTCTTGAGCGCGTTGACATAGACCGATCCACTTCCCGCCGCGTGCGTCCGATAAGCCGAGTGGCCGCCTGCCCGGACAACCGTCGGGCGAATGACCGCCCCGCCTTCGTCGATCATCCAATTGAGCGCATCCGTCGCCCCTTCCGCCACCACTTTCACCAAAGCCGGGATACTGAAATAATCCCCTCCCTTTAGCGTATCATCAATGTGCAGCTGCACACTGTCTTTGCCTAGATTCAGCTTTTCCCGGTAATGGAATTTATCGTCCCAAGATGCATAGACGCCCCCATTGATGATGGAGTTGCCGCCATACGTGGGCATCTTTTCCAAAACCACAACTTTGGCTCCGTCGGTCGTGGCTTGAGCGGCGGCCGCGCACCCGGCAAAACCGGAGCCGACCACCACAATCTCAATCGTCTCATCCCACTTTTTGGGAAGGGCACGTTGAGCCGCTTCCGCGGATCCTGGAAGAGCCATATTCAAGGCCAAACCGCCTGCGGCGACAGCTCCTAAAGCCGCCGTGCCTTTCAAAAAAGATCTCCGATTGACGCCTTTTCCTTCTTCTCCCTGCAATCTCTCCATCCCATCTCTTTCGTCTTTTTCCATGATCAGCCTCCAAATATCTTGAATTTCCAGATGAACCTTCATCCAGATCCATCGACATCGATTGTTCATAACCCGATCAACATTTCACATCTCAAACAGAAAGACTCATGATGATCTTTCCATACCCGATCACCACCGCCTCCAGTTCATAAGCCTTGTAACACCAGAGGAAATTCAATTGAAGAGTTATTTAAAGGGTAATAAACGGGTATTTTTATATACCCATTATATGGAAGATAAATGAACTCATCTTCAGAAAATGAAATTTGAGAAAAAAGCAGTTTCTTCAGGAACGAACCAATCGCCGCTGCGGATGGTGACAATAGGGGGCCAGACAGACAGGGCGCATCATCGGTCGGGCTCGCCTGCCGCATTCCGTCCGGCGATACGGCCAAACACGAGACATTCTGTAATCGCGTTACTTCCCAGGCGGCTCGCGCCATGAACGCCGCCGACAATCTCGCCTGCGGCATAAAACCGCCCGATGGGTTCATCCGTACCGATCCGGATCACTTGAGCTTTTGTGTTGATGCGAAGGCCCCCCATGCAATGGTGAACTTTCGAAACCAAACGGATCGCGTAAAAAGGGGGATGCGTCATGGGAACGAGATCTTTTGGAATCGGTTTCCCGAATTTCTCGTCTCTCCCCATCGCGATAGAAGCGTTATAGTTATCGATTGTCGCTTTCAGGGGCAGCAGGGGGACCTGGTTGGCGATGGCCAATTCTTCAATCGTGTCGAATTTTTTTACCACCCCCCGCTTGAGGCATTGATCCAAGGTCGACGCATGCCGGACCCCCATCTCGTCGACGATGGCCATGGACTCCCGACCGGAACTCAACATCGCATCCACCAGCAACTGCCGGTCGGCCTGCTCGTTGACGAAACGCTCTCCCGTCCGAAGATCAATTAAAACGCCATAAGGAAACCCGGCCAACATTGAAAACATGGAACCAACGCCGAACCCCT
>CAZPTW010000644.1:0-1610 GCA_964589235.1 uncultured Smithella sp.
TAATGATGCTTTTTGATGTGGATTTGTCTAAAATGGCGTGGATCCTGATGAGATCGTCCTGAAGTTTGCCTCGCTGATTTTCAAACTTTTCCTGTTTTTCAAAATGTGTGAAGATTTGGTCGAATAAAAAAAGTTGAGACGATCTGCCCGGAACCGGACATCCCAGGCAGGCCAGATAGTGGAGTTGTCCAAAAGTACGGGCGAAAGTGGTTTTCCCACCCTGGTTGGGGCCGGATACGACAAATAAACGCTCATTGCCTTTCAGATGGAAATCATTGCAAACAATGGGGATCTTTTCTTGGATACATTTTTGAGCCAAAGCGAGATCAAAGCCTTCTTGGTTGTAAACGTCTTTGCCGCTGTCGGAAATGTTCGGGTAACAGAATGGCAAACTATACCGTTTGAATATTTCCATATAGGAAAGATAAGCAATATAGAATTGCACTTCCCGCTCAAAGACATCGATTTTTTCATTTAGAAAACCGGCGTATGTTTGGCAATAGGCATCGAGACTTGAAAATATATCAGGATACAACTTGGCGACAAAATCCAGAATCTTTGCCGTAATATGGTTCATGCCCGTCCCACCGGGAAAGTGAATCCTGTAATCTTTTGCGGTTTGCTGTTTGAATCTGGCAAAAGTTTTCTCTATCTCCGGGGCATAATCGATTTCATTGTCGTATTTCTGAATCTTGAAAAGGTTGTCTTTGATCAGAATGCAATACTTGACAGCAGACAAAGCGGCCTTCAATTTTTTTGTATCCGCAAATAGAGAGGTGAAATAGCTTGACCCGGCATAGTCCCTCAGATACTGAAGCAGCCTTTTAAGACCGCGGGATTTCAAATTTTCTGAAGATAAATCAATGACCAACCCATTGACTGCCTCACAATAACTTTCCACCGCTTCCAGAAACCATCCTTCTTTGTGGTATTTGTAGCAGAGGCTCTCGATCATGGTCAACGTTCGGCGCATGGCCTCCATTTTTTCCGAGAAGGAACGAATGCTTTCAAACAACGAAGCCTTCTCTAGATCCTGAAATATTTCATGCCGATATTTGATCGCGCTGACACGTTTGAGCGGTATGTAGAAAAAAGGTTTTAAATGAAAATTCTTCGCCTCGGTCAGCATGGTGTCGATGATCTGGTCTAGGTTTAGATCATGAAAAAAGTCAGGCGGGGTAGAGACGTTTTTATCGGCCTCGGCGATGGGTTCATCACTTTCAAATAATATGCTTTGAAAAACCAACCGATTGACTCCTTTGGGGTGATCATGCTTTAAAAAACGTTCCGAATAACAGGCACCGCAGGAGTTATCAGCCTTGATTGGCGTTTGTCGGAGAACCCCATCTCCAGTCAGACTAGTCATAACAATTAGATCATGAGAAGTCAAGACTGGATCCTCGTGTTCGGATCATCTCCAAAAATCCATTGGCGTACAAAAATGGAAAATCATGTTGACTTTTTGATTGACCGAAGGCATTTAAAAAATCGAAGGTGATGAAGTTCGCCGAAACCGTCCAAAGCGATAACGGACTAATGACTTCTACTCAGATTTTGGAGCGGAAGTTTTTTTATGAGTTCCAGTTCTTCGTTTCGAATATCAGCGATTC
>CAZPTW010000645.1:0-1608 GCA_964589235.1 uncultured Smithella sp.
GAACTACACCGAGATGTTGCTTCACGACGAAATGTTTTACAAATCCCTCGGCAATACGTTGTTTATGGCAATTGGTATCCCGCTGGGCATGATCGTCAGCCTGGGTATCGCCATGCTCTTAAGCGCCGAAATTCGAGGAATGGCCATATACCGAACGTTCTTTTACCTGCCCGCAATTATGCCCGCCGTCGCGGCTTCTATTCTTTGGTTGTGGATATTCAACCCGCAAGAAGGAATTCTAAACGCCCTTCTGCAAAAATTGCGTATACCCGGCCCTTTGTGGCTTCAAGATCCAACATGGGCAAAACCCGCCCTTATTCTAATGGGACTGTGGGGTGCCGGCGGCGGCATGATCATCTGGCTTGCCGGATTAAAGGGAATTCCAAAACATTTGTATGAAGCTGCCGAGATAGATGGCGCAGGCCATTGGCGACGTTTCTTCAGCATAACGCTCCCCATGCTGAGTCCTTACATTCTCCTGCATCTTATTATGGGCGTTATTGGAACTTTTCAAATATTCACCCAAGCCTACGTCATGACTCAAGGGGGACCTGTTAACGCCACTCTCTTTTACGCCTATGCCCTTTTCAATAATGCCTTTAAGTTTCTTAAGATGGGATATGCCTCGGCTATGGCGTGGGTTCTCTTCGTGATTGTTTTTGTTTTAACAGGGCTGCAACTTTACATTTCAAAACACTGGGTCTATTACGAGGCGGAAAAGTGACGGGACATGATTACTGCCACAAAACTGAAGTTTGTGTTTAGAAGACTAATCCTGCATGGCGCCTTGGTAACGGGTTCTTTTGTCTTTTCTATACCGTTTATTTGGCTTTTCAGTACCAGTTGCAAACAACCGGACGAAATGTACCCTCCCAAATGGATCCCGCAAATTCCCGGAGGGGTCGTGACCTCTCCGTACATCGCATTGCGCGAAAACGAAAAACCTCAAAAACCCATTGGGGTTGAGGAAACGGATTGGCAACGAGTTTACGATCCCATCCTGTCTGAAATTACCGAACGGGTTTTGGAAAGCCAAAATTCCCTCCCTGATTTTATGGTTCCCTATCTTTCGAAAAACGAATTGGCGGAAGGTATTCTCAACCGGCTACTCAAGCGTGCTCCAGACGAGTTATTTGTGCGAGCAACGCCGGAAGTGGCGTTATGGTTCCGCAATTCGGTCACGGAAGAAATCATCAAGGAAGTATTTGAGACCGTTTACCGACGCCTGGCGGTATCCGATGTCGTTTTCCATGGATGGGATGTCATCACCGTCGAGTACCCAACACGGGACGAGATTTTCCCATGGAAAGTCATTTCAGGCGACGCGGTTTTGGTTCCCCGACTCCAAGGATTGCTCCGACCGAATCTTGAAGTACACTATTCGTTCGCGAATCAGCGCGAGTTTGCCGTACAGATCGTTCTCCCTCTCCAGATGACGGCTGAGAATCTCAAAAAAATGATCGTAAGCCTTCAAGGAGACCGATCATGGCACGAAGTCTGGGCGACAGTAGAACTAGCCGGTAAGAAGTACCGTTCAGCTCAAGCGGCATATCTGCAAAGCGACCGACATCAGGACATCACGTGGCAGTTCGCCAGCGAAGATGATCG
>CAZPTW010000646.1:0-1607 GCA_964589235.1 uncultured Smithella sp.
AACTCAGGCGATCATTCCCCGCGGCTTGGGACCGCAGCAATATGGCGCCTTTAATTTCCTAAGTAATTTCTTTACCCAATTGGTAAGTTTGGGGGATATGGGTTCCTCCTATGCCTTTTATACAAAATTCTCCCGTCGCGCCGGAGAGTTTTCTCTGGTTGTTTTTTATTCATACTTTGTCTGTATCCTTTCTTTGGTAATTCTTGGCATGGTGATCATCTGCCAGGCGGTGGGCATTAATCTCTGGATATGGCCAGCGCAAGGGATATTTTTTGTTTATTTGGCGGCAATTTTCGGGATCCTGACGTGGCTGGTGGATATCTTGAACAAGATGGTGGATGCCTTGGGGTTGACTGTCTATGCCGAACTGGCGAGAATATTACAGAAGCTCTTCGGTTTTTTTTTGATTGTTATCCTTTATATCTTTCACCTTCTTGATCTGACAAATTATTTCATTTATCAATACACCATTCTCCTATTCCTGACCGTTGCTTTCATCTGGATGACAATCCATAGTGAAAAATCAAAGAACGGCGTCTTCCCCATCGGCACCTGGAAACTTTCAAGGGGGCAGCGAAAGGCATATTGGGAAGAATTTTACGAATACACGCATCCGCTTTTAGTTTTCAGCGTTATTGGTTTTATCGTCAACATCTTGGACCGTTGGCTGTTGCAGATTTTCGGCGGCGATGTGCAGCAAGGTTTTTATGGTCTTTCCTATCAGATCGGCTCATTGTGCTTTTTGTTTACCACGGCCATGACGCCCCTCTTGATGAGGGAATTCTCGATTGCTTATGGGAATAACGACCTCACGGCCATGGCCACCCTCTTTGACAGGTACGTGCCCCTTCTTTATGCTATTTCTGCCTACTTTGCCTGTTTTGTCGCTGTTCAGGCGAAGAACGTGACACTGTTAATGGGGGGTAACGATTTTCAACAGGCGACTGTGGCGGTGACAATCATGGCTTTCTATCCCATTCATCAGACTTACGGCCAATTGAGCGACTCGGTGATGCTCGCAACGGATCAAACGCGGCTTTACCGCAATATCGGGATAATTTTTATGGTCCTCGGCCTCGGGCTTACATTTTTCTTGATTGCCCCTTACGAATGGATGGGATTGAATGGCGGCGCTATGGGGCTGGCGATTAAAATGATCGCCATACAGTTCATCGTTGTCAATATCCGCCTGTATTACAATGCGAAATACCTGCGGATTTCTTTCCGTCGCTATTTTATGCAACAAATTTTATGTATCGCTTGCCTGATCACTATGGCCTGGACCGCCACCGGTGCTGCGAATATGATATATGACGATGCGAAATCCGCCCTGGGGAATTTTATGATCGCCGGTTTTATATATTCAATTATGGTTTCGTTCGTGATATTTTTTCTTCCCCCTCTCTTTGGACTGAGGCAAGGTGATTTCAGGTTTTTCATAGAGAAAATAAAAGCATCTTATTGAACTTTTGAAAGGAAAAAATATATGATTGCCGCTCTTCTTTTAGGCCGTAAGGGTAGTGTAGGTTTTCCGGGCAAGAATCTCTTTCCCCTGTTGGGCAGACCGTTGATGGTTTATCCCCTCCTTGCCGCTCTAAACGCCCGGA
>CAZPTW010000647.1:0-1598 GCA_964589235.1 uncultured Smithella sp.
AGGCACAGAAGATGGAGGCGATCGGGACGCTGGCCGGCGGCATCGCGCATGATTTCAACAACCTGTTGATGGGCATTCAGGGCTATGCCTCGATCATGCTTTTGGAAGTCGACGCGGCCCACCCGTTTTATGATCAGCTCAAGGCGATTCAGACACTCGTGCAAAGCGGCGCCAGCCTGACCAAGCAGCTTTTGGGGTTTGCGCGCGCGGGCCGCTATGAAGTCGTTGCGACCGATCTCAACGATCTGATCCAAAAAACCGTCGTCCTCTTCGGCCGCACCAAAAAGGAAATCCAAATCCATGAAAAATATGACGAGCCTCTCCGTACCGTCGAAGTCGACCGGGGGCAAATCGAACAGGTGCTGCTCAACTTGTTCGTCAACGCCTGGCAGGCCATGCCCGGCGGCGGCTCGTTATATGTGGAAACGGAAAACGTGATTTTTGACAAAACCTCGGCCGATCTCTACGACGTGCCTCCAGGCGCCTTTGTCAAGATCTCCGTCACCGACACCGGTGTGGGCATGGATGAAAAGACCCGACAACGGATCTTCGATCCCTTCTTCACGACCAAGGGAATGGGCCGCGGCACCGGCCTGGGTTTGGCCTCCGCCTACGGCATCATCAAAGGCCACGGCGGCATGATTCGGGTCTACAGCGAAAAAGGGCATGGGACCACGTTCAACATCTATCTGCCGGCTTCCGCCAAGCAGGCGCAAATCCCCCAGACCGGGGCGGACGCCCATCCGGCCGGCGGTCGTGAGACCATCCTTTTGGTGGATGATGAGGACGTCATTACAGAAGTCGCCGGCCGTCTTTTAAGGGAACTGGGCTATACCATCCTCACCGCCTCCAGCGGCGAGCAGGCGCTTGAAATATACCGGCAGCAAAAAAGCGACATCGATCTGGTCGTCTTGGACATGATCATGCCCGCCATGAGCGGCGGTGAGACATTTGAAAGGCTCAAGGCGATCAACCCGGACGTACGGGTGATTCTCTCGAGCGGCTATAGCATCGACGGCAAGGCACAGGCCATCATGAAGAAAGGCGCGCGTGTGTTCCTGCAGAAGCCTTACCGGTTGAACGATCTGGCGCAGAAAATTCGTGAAGCGTTGGCCGACTGATCGCGCCGGCGCGTTGTCGGGAGAGGAAGGGATCTTTTCCGGCGCTTCACAGGGCAAAGACACAAGGAAGGGCCCCTTTCTCTGTCGGCGGCGGATGGAATCTCTCCTCACCGGACACAAAGCGCGCTTCGGACGGCCGAATCGGTTTTTCGGCTTTCTTTGTGGATTTACGGCCAATACCTCAAAAGGACAAAGTCATAGCTTCCGCCACTGTAGGCATATCCCGCCACCACGATCTTCCCATCGGTCTGGCATTTGACCGCACCGGCGACGTCATACCCCACACCCAGCGATATCGTCGAAATGCCTTCCGCGGCAAAGGATGGATCCAGCCGGCCGTCTTCCTGATATCTCACGAGGACAACGTCGCTGTTGGCCTCATCGTAGGCCATGCCGGCCGCCACGATCTTTCCGTCGGTCTGAACGGCCAGGGCGCTGGCCGCGGCAAACCGATCGCCGATGGCCGTGGTCACTTTA
>CAZPTW010000648.1:0-1590 GCA_964589235.1 uncultured Smithella sp.
CCCACATCCGACGCGCCGCCTCGACGCCGGCGGTTGCGCGACGCCTTTTCTCTTCAACGACGGATCGGTGAAAAAAAGAAGTCATTTGCCGGACTGAATAGGATCCCAGTCGTAGCCCCAGATGGCTCCCCCCATGGGCATTTTGTAATTCCGCCGGTCTCCACAGGATGGATACCTTCGGTTGCCGCCTTCCTCGGGGTGGAAATTGACCGGAAACTTCGGCGGCAACAGGCCGTTTTGGCGGGCCTCTTGAATGAGCCATTCACGGTCATCCGGATGGGCGATGGAAATGAGTGCCGAGGCACGCTCGTAACCATTTAAACCGCGCAGATTCACAATGCCGTATTCCGTGCAGACATAATGGGCGAATTGCGCCGGCACATCCACCACGGTCCCGGCGGGTAAGAAAGGAACGATACGCGGCGTATTGTGCTTGCTGCGGGACGTCATCGCCGCGATGCTGCGCCCCCCTTTGGACTGCGCGCCGAAGATGATGAACTGGAAAAATCCGCCTGTGCCGGAAATCGGCCGCTTGTCATAAAAACCACAGCACATCTGTCCCAGCAAATCGACCGCCACCGTGTTGTTGATCGCCACCATGTTGTCGATGCGGCGCAGAATGTCGAGATTGTTTGTGTAATCGATGTCATAGACCGCCAGCGCCTGGTTGCGGTGGACCGTGTCATAATACCATTTCACGTCGACCGGGAAGGCAAACGTCCAGACACTCCGACCCCGGTCCAGGCTTTTGTACGCGTTGGTCACCTGGCCGGATTCGATCATTTTGATCAGGCCATAGTTGAGCATTTCCGTATGGATCCCGAGATCTTTGAACCCGGCATCCGCCATGGCCGCCACACAGGCGGACGGCAGCGCTCCGATGCCGAGCTGAACGACGTCGCGGTCGCGCATGATCGTCATGATGTGCTTGGCGATCTGTTGCTCCTCTAAACGCGGAACAATGCCCTTTTCATTCATCTGCGGCCATCGATATTTCTCACAATCGACTTCGACCCAGTAGTCGATCTCGTCGATATGGATGGTGTTGAAACGCCCACCTTCCGCCCAAGGGTAATCGGCGCGGACTTCGAAAACGATCTTCTTGGCCGTCTGACGGTAAATGTTGGCGCTATTGGTCCCGTACGACATGTTGAAAAATCCGTGATCGTCCGGCGCCGTCGCTGCGTTGAACCACCAGTCCATGCCGCGCTGGGAACGCTCGGCGTGCGCGAATCGGTAGTGGTGCGCCCATGTGCCGCCCGCCCAGCCCCAAGGGGTCCAGCTCGTCACGCCGTTGTCTTCTCGGGCCTTGCGATTCCAGGGGAAAAAGAAATGATCGTGGATACAGTGATATTGCTGCTGCGGATCGATCTCTTGCAATTCAGGATGCGGATAAAAGTTACCGGCCAGCCAAAATTCGATATCCCTGAGTTCGCCGGGGCCCGGCCCCAGACGACGGGCGACCGCTTCGGTGCAAACGGTAGAATCCCCCCCGACCGTCCCGTGATTGATCCAATCGCCCGGTTTTACCATATCGGCGATTTGCTCGGCCGTTCTCTTCTTATTGCGAATTTTCTGTTGAATCGGTGT
>CAZPTW010000649.1:0-1587 GCA_964589235.1 uncultured Smithella sp.
AATAGAAATAAAGACTGTCATAAAATTCCACTCCCCGCATCCTGCCGCCGAGGCTGAATTTTTTAGCTTCTGTCGGGTCCTGGATTAGCGAATGGCGGATATATTCCTCAACTTTCCTTTCATCGACAACATCCGATGCCAGATGAGGGACGCTCAAAGCGATCAGTGCCGCAAAATGAACGGGCGTCCCAGCGCATCGAAGTCTGGCGAAACAATCGAGGGCACTGCCAGCCGCATCTTCATTATTGATGTCGCTCTGGGAAAGGCTTTCATATTCTTCCTTAAGAAACCAACGGCCCGATTCAGCCCGCGTCGCAATCTCGGCCAGAATATCGTCAAATCGGTGAGCGGCCATTTGTCCGCGGGAAAGGAGACGTTTCAACACAATGTCCCAGAGCTTATCCTTTGCCTGCCCCCCGGAATTGGCGAGCGTTTCGATCAAGATGTCTCGGACACGACGGGAAACCTGCCCCACTTCACCGCCGCTGCCGTTGACCTTTTGTTCGCCAGGGCGGGGTTTACGACAGTTGACAACAAGGTCTGATTTAACGACTTTCTCGGCTGATTTTTGGTTCATGCTCTTCTGTATCGGATCGAGCACCGTTACTGTGTGTACTTCAAAGCCCGTATCGAGAAGCATCTTTTGGAGTCTCGTCCATGTAGCGGGATCGGTGTCATGATAGCAAAGTGACATCCATCTTCCCGATTTTAATGCATCATAGAGCCGGGTAAAGACAATTCGCATGTCATGATCCCAATCCTCGACGGTCTTGTTGCGGACATTATTCACAACGATTTCATTCCTGAGCCATTGGCCATCGAAACCCAGCCAAGCATCCCAGATGAAATTCAATTCTCCATACTGGATTTTATCAACGTATGCCGGATCAGTGAAAATGAAATCGAAACTGTTTACTGGATATTTATCAGCTATCAGCACTGTATTTTGGTCAACAAGGATCGGACCAACAAGATGTTCGCAAAGCTCACCTTCTGCTTTCCGGATCGTCTTTAACTTGTTTACATATTGTGGGTAGATGTTCACAGCTGTCGAGATCTGTGGGGTATAATATGTCCCTTTCATAATACGGTTTTGCATAGAATAATTAGTAGGAACATACATGTTCATGCGACTGACACCCAGTGCCATGCCTACGATTGCCAGAAGAAATGGATCCGACGACGATGCCTTTTTACCCGCTGCGATCAATGCTGCCATCGCCCACAAGTTTCGTCTTGTATAAAGTTCATCTACTGTCCTAAAATTACTAGTACCAGCTCTCCATTTGACGCCCCATGGTTTTGAAGGATCTTCTACATCCATCATTTTGCGTCGCGGATACCAATGCGGAATATCAGAGGCCTCTATTTTTTTCAGCTTAGCAAGATCATATTCTGTAAAATACTGAGCTTTCTTTGTACGCAGTGGCTCATTGTGAAACCTTTCTTCGTTACCTTGATGGCATGCGCCTCGACAGAAATAGTTTACCATGACAGGAATCGATCCAAACCTTTTCGTTCGTGTTGAAATCACAAAATCCCGATGCGGTTCTCCGTATTTCTTCATGCAATGGGGGCATACCCGCC
>CAZPTW010000650.1:0-1568 GCA_964589235.1 uncultured Smithella sp.
CGGGGTTGGTTCCATAAATCCCGGCGATGACGGGAATGCCCATTTGTTCGAGCTCCGCGTGCCGGAAAAAACAAGCGCCTTGGCCGCGGCGGTTGGCGTACACCTTTTCTTGTTCAGGAAGTTTCACCCCCGAACAATTCACCAGCCAGATGAGGGGAATGTGCAGAATTTTGGCGATGTCCGTGACACGCAGGTTGTTCTCGGCCTGTCCGGCGATCCAGGCCCCGGCCATCCACTTGTTGTTGAAGCCGATAAGGACGCACCATTTGCCCCGGATGCGCGCCAGACCGTCGATCACGCCGGTATGGCCGGACTCTTCGTTTTCCGGATCGAAGATCGTATGCAACGGGCAAAACGTTCCAGGGTCGATGAGGTAATCGATGCGCTCCCACACGCTCATTTCACCTCGTTCATGTAAAGTTTGCAGCCCGACACCGACATTTTTGATGCGGTCGACCTCCGCGTCCACGGTGCGCATGATCTGTTCGATCTTGTCGCGGTTTTCTTTCATGCTTTCGATCTGTTTGGGGGAAAGCGGTTTTCCCAGCGGATCCATTTTTTCGAAGTATTGTCTCATGGCAAACTCCTTAAAAAAGCGGGGATTCGGTTCTCTCCTCGACGATGAGGCCTCAAAAAAACGATGCGTTGAAAAAAAGATCCGCCCTGGAGAATCCTCATCCAGGCGGTCGCTTCAAGAGGCCGGCGAGGAGGTCCAAGGATCTTTTTCCCAATGTTTCAGTGTTTAAGGGATTCGCGGGTGGAATGCAAGCCCGGATCGTGTCGAGGGTCTTTTTGGGGACGGCGAAAAACGCCGTCCCCAAAAAGCGAAGTCTCACGCACGGTTGGGCGCGAATCCAATGACGGCATTGGCGACGATCATCGTATGCATATTGGAGGTCCCCTCCAAGGTTTCGAACTGCTTGGCATCCCTCAGGAAGCGGCCGCAGGGGTATTCGTCCGAGTAACCGAAAGATCCATAGAGTTTCATGCACTCGTTGGCGTCTTGGACGACCACTTTGGCGCCGTAGAGTTTGGACATGGAGGTTTCCATGACATTGGGCAGCCCCCGGTCTTTGAGCCAAGCGGCTTTGTAGACCATAGCGGCCAGCGCTTCGTGATGGCACTTCATTTCAGCCACCTGCTGCTGGATGAGCTGATACCGGCCGATTTGTTTTCCGAACTGGCATCGCTCGGTCGCGTATTTGGCCGAGGCTTCCAAGATGGCGCCGGAAAGCCCCAAGGCGCCGGCGGAGCAACCCAGGCGCGTGGAGTTGAGTTGGGTCATGCAGATTTGAAACCCGCGGTTCAATTTTCCCAAAAGCAGGTGTTTGGGAACCTTGACATCTTCGAATGAAATTTCCGCCGTGTCCGACGCCCACAGACCGACTTTGTCGGGGATGGGTTTACGCGTGATGCCGGGGAGGGAATAATCCATGATGAAGCAGCTCACGCCGTTGGCCCCCGCGTCTTTGTCCGTTTTGACATAAAGCAGGCCATGATTGGTGACGGTGCCGTTGGTGATCCACATTTTATTGCCGTTGATCAGGTAATAATCGCCTTTGTCTTCG
>CAZPTW010000651.1:0-1565 GCA_964589235.1 uncultured Smithella sp.
AAACGCCAACATTTTAGCCTACCTTTCATCCAAACGAGTTGTGCTACACCCGTGGCCAGGTATTCCAATCTGTTGGATAATCAGAATATATGTCATCATTTATGACTACAGTTCCATCAAAACGCCAACATTTTAGCCTACCTTTCATCCAAACGAGTTGTGCTACACCCGTGGAACTGTTTATTAAATCTATTGCTGCTTGATTATTGGGTATAGCCACTGTATCGAAACCATAACCCCAATTATAAAAATCAACGGCGGGATATCCGATTTTCCCCCGAAACACATACGATTTGCCGCGTATCGGAGGATTCATTTGAATCATATTGCAGGCACCTTCCCAAAAACCGTCCGCAAAATCTATTCTTTTTAGATCATTTCCTAATTCTAGAGTGAAAATGGAATCATTGGAATCCCATTCACCAGAATATATCAGTGAAATTGAAAAATCAGATTCTTCAGAATAGGATTTTGTAGAATAAACAAATAAAAAAGACAAAAATATTATAAAATATGAAAAATATCCTGCTGATGTTTTTTTATCCATTTCTTTGCTCCGTATTTGATTCAATTAAAGGAGATTCAAATCAAAGGAAACTCAGAAAAAAAGAAATTGACCATCATTTCAGGCGTTTATTTCTCAATTGCCAGCAAGTGATCATAATAGGACAATGATTTCAGACCGCTAAGGGACTTTTTTTCAATGATCAACAGTACCTCCTTCACTTATTAAACACATCAACACTACCGAATGTCGAAAAAAAATTCATCCATTTCCCAGAATCTCCCGCAATTTTTTACGGGCATGATAAGCCCTATCCTTTACCGCCTTTTCATTCATGCCCAGAGTAATCGCGATTTGCGCGTAAGACATTCCTTTCACGTAATGCTCGATCAAAATCATTCGATCGATTTTATGGAGATGGCCCAACAGACGTTTGGCTCGGTCATGGTCCTCCATCCGGCCTGGCATGGACGAAGTCTCTTGCCAATGGCTGAATTCTCGATGCCTGGCAATGAAATCCTCTTGATTGGTGATCCATTTGTTCCTCTGCACGTAATTGATGCAACGATTCAGTACAATTTTATACAGCCAGGTACGGAAGCGCGCGCGGGGTCGGTACCGGTTCGCGGCTTTCCAGATAGCCAGGAAAACATCCTGCGCGATATCCTGGGCTATAGTTTCATCCCCGGTTAAGCGGCGGGCCAGCCAGCGCGCATAACTCAGATGGCTATTGTATAGAATAGCGAATGAATAATGATCGCCTTGCCCCATGCGATCCATGAGTTCTTCATCAGAAAAATCCTCCCAAAATTGGGCCTCGCCTATCGTGCGATTATTTTTCTCAGCCGATTTTCCCGAACTGCATGCCACATCGACTGCCCTCTACCGGGATGTAGTGCGGGCCGCCAACCGAACCAAGAAAGCAGAACAAACGAAAACATCTTTATTATTGATAGCATAAGGATCAGAATTCATCAACCAAATTTTATTTATTAATTATTACATATATTGGAGGATTAATGGTTTGGCCGGAGCGGTGGGGATAAGCGCAATGTGGGCC
>CAZPTW010000652.1:0-1563 GCA_964589235.1 uncultured Smithella sp.
TCTGAAAGGAAAGATGAGCCTCGGTGGCTTCAATCGTGCCGGAAAAAAACAAGTCGTCGGGGTGGCTGCTTTGACGGCCGACGTAGACCAAGACCCCGCCCCCGATTAAGAGAAAGACAAAAACGGCGATGAGTATTTTCTTTTTCAACGTTTGCCTCCGCTATCTTTTCCTATGGCCTTGAGCACCAGTTTGGCGACTTCTTGCCCCGTGGATCCCTTCAAGGTGGCGTCCTTTCGCTTGACCGTTTCCGGCAACCACACTTGTCGATCCTTGATCGGGGCGGCTTTTTCATAAAAGAGAATGGTTCCCATGATCATGCTGTGAACGAGAAAGAAAGGGACCTCCGCAAACCGTCCTTTCTTACGGCCGTCATCTAGAATTCCAATCAAAAGCGTCAATACGGAAGCGACATCTTCGACGACGACACGCGGCAGATGAGCGCCGTCGGAGGCGATCTCCCGCATCATGATGGACGGGAGCTCGGGATGTTTCCGCGCGGCCTCGGCGATCGTCTCGATGTAGGCCGTCAGTTTTTCTTCCGGTCGCTCTCTCTGAAAGACCGCTTGAGCGATCTCTCCGGCGATACCGCCCAGGACTTGATGGATGACACCGGCGTAGAGCGTGTCCTTGTCGCCGATCTGGTAGTACAGCGTGGCTTTGTTGACGCCGGCGCGGCGGGCGATGCGCTCCATGCGGCTTCCGCTGTATCCGTTTTCGGCGAATTCCGCCCTGGCCGCCGAGAAAATTTTCTCCACCGTCTGATCGGCGGCCGTCTTGATGTCGTGGATGGGGCGAGAGGTTTTCTTCATGCGCCTGTCCTTTCAACGGAGAATACCGATGGCTCTTTGCAGTTTGGCGTAACCGATCTGATAATCGCTGAGCGCGTTGGCGTATTGCGCCTCGGCTTGTGTCAGAAGGGTCTGGGCATCGAGCACGTCGGTGGCCCGCGCCACCTTTTCCCGGTAGCGGGCCTGAGCGATGCGGAAATTCTCGCGGGCCTTTTCAATGACTTTTTCGGAGGCTTCGAGTTGCTTTTCGTTTTCCTGAAGCGACAGGTAGGCCTGTTTGATTTCCAGGCGGATCTGGTCGCTTAGTTCTTTGGCGGAAGCGGCGGCTTGTCTTTCCTTGGTTTTGGCGGCTTCCACACGGTACTTTGTTTTCCCCCATTCCCAGAAGTTCCAGGCGGCCAGGGCGGCAACCGACCAGCTTTCCGCGTCTTTGTAGTCGCTTCCGGAAAGGGATGGCTGATTGCCGAACCGGCTGTATTGAAGGGAGGCGCTGACGGTCGGGAAATAATCGCTTTCCGCCGTCCGGACCCATTTCCCGGCTTGGGCGACCTTGAGATGGGAGATTTGAAGTTCTGGCCTGTTTTTTTGGGCTGCCGCCAGACAATCCTCAAAGGGGGGGGCG
Source organism: uncultured Smithella sp. (assembly GCA_964589235.1). Lineage (GTDB taxonomy): Bacteria > Desulfobacterota > Syntrophia > Syntrophales > Smithellaceae > UBA8904. The sequence continues at coordinate 1,412 of CAZPTW010000652.1, forward strand.
AGGGGACGATCGATAAGCGTATCGGTGATGCTCACCGGTTCCGAGATCTCCCGCCTCAGGAGGATATTGAACCGCGCATTCGCCAGCTCCACGGCGTTTTGAGCTCTCTGGAACGCTTGCTTCGCGTTGGCCAGCTCGACTTCCGCCTGAAG
>CAZPTW010000653.1:0-1560 GCA_964589235.1 uncultured Smithella sp.
AAGGCGCGTATATCGAAGGTGAAGAACCCAAAGGCACGGTCATCCTCTTTCTCCTGACCAACGCGAAGTTTTCAGACGGCGCGATGGCCAGGGCCCTCATCACCATCACCGAGGCCAAAACCGCCGCGTTTCAGGATCTGGATGTGCCCAGCTCCTACACAAAAAACATGCAGGCGACGGGCACGGGGACAGACGGCATTGTCATCGCTTCGGGCGGAACGGGGCCGGATGTCACTTACACCGGCGGCCACAGCAAGATTGGGGAACTCATCGGGAAGGCGACGCATGAGGCGGTGATGGAGGCTCTAAGAAAACAAAATGGGTTTCAACGGAAGAGATGAGCATGCAACCTGTGTCCATTTCAATTTCTCGTTCAAACGAAGCTCTTGATGTCGAACCCGCGGCGACGGCCGTGCTGATGGAAAAACATTTCGTTTTTCCGTTGGCCTCCACGCGGCCGAGGGGCAATCGGTTTGGGGATGGACTCAAATGGGCGGTTACCGCGTCAATCCTGGTGCATCTCGCGCTTGGGCTTGTTTTCTCCGTGTGCGACATAACGGCTTCGGTACGAAGAAGTCCTGAGATCTTGCAAGTCACCTGGGTTAATTCGGAGGACCGATGGAGTCTACCCCAAAAAAAGCATCCTGGCGCCGCCTTGCCTCATCGCCTTCAGGCACAGGCGCAAGAAAAAAAGCTTTCAGGCGCCCAAAGCCAGATGCCCGTTGAAGCCCGTCGGGAAGACAGATCCAGGATCGCTCCCACAGACGGATCATCGGCGGCTGTTGATCAAAAGGATCAAGTCGGGGCCACCGATGTCCCTGCCCCGGCCGTTCACGAGGCGGTCTCCGCGGCGCCAAAACGGGAAGCCGTCGCCACGGCGGCGTCACTTTCCGTTTCTGAAGCGGACGTTCGTTCCTCTGATTCACCCATCGTCAAGCCACGGTACCGGGAAAACGCGCCGCCGGTGTATCCCTCCGCCGCGCGTCGGAACGGTCAGGAAGGGATGGTTGTCATTCGGGCGGAAATTCTTCCCGAGGGCCGTCCAGGCGTCTTGAAGATCAAAGCGTCCTCCGGCTATCCTGTCTTGGATCAATCCGCGCTTGAAACGGTTCGAACCTGGCGGTTTGAGCCGGCCCGGCAACTGGGTAAACCCATTTCCGCTTGGGTGGATATACCGATCCGGTTCGTGTTGAACCAAAAGGATTAAGATCAAGTCATATTGGAATCCGGTGGGGAAACGTCCTTATGAAGCCCTCCGGCGCCGGAGGGCCGGCATTTTTTATGGCTTTTCGGGCGTGTTTGGGCTACATTGGCGTCATGAAAACGGAATGGCACCTCATCGACACCCAGCATGCCGCCCAACATGCCGCTGAACATCTCTGTTCCGCCCCGCTTCTGGCCATCGATACCGAATATGATTCCTTTCGGTATTTTCGGGAAAAACTCTGTTTGATTCAGATTTACACGCCCAAAACGGCTTATGTGATTGATCCCATGGCCGGCTTGGACTTGTCGTTTCTGCGGGGGCCTCTGAAAGACGGAGGTGTCCTTAAGATTCTG
>CAZPTW010000654.1:0-1559 GCA_964589235.1 uncultured Smithella sp.
AGGGAGCTGTTGTCACCCTTCCCCAGAGTTCGCCATTGATAAAATTGCCGATTCGGCCAAATGTGTAACCAAGCGGTACAGCCGGACAGAAAAGATCAACGAAATGCCATAGATTAATCTTGCGTTTACGGCAAAACAATATGGTGGCTATAGCAATGCCTATTACACCTCCATGATAAGACATGCCGCTCAGTCCGACGAATTTAAGTCCGTTGGAAAAATCAAAAGGAAGGATAATTTCCAGCGGATGATGTAGATAATAACCGAAGTTATAAAATAAAGCGTAGCCTAATCGTCCTCCCAAAATCAGAGCGAGCATTGCCCAAACTAAATAGTCCTGTACCGTTTCTGTTGTATATTCGTAATCTTCACTTTTAAGACGGTAAATGGTTAAGAAATAGACTATGATAAAGGCAACAAGATACATCAAGCTGTAGTATCGCAGTTGGAATGACCCTATACTGAAAAGAGCTGGACTTATGTTTAACGGCAATTGTTGCCAGGTATTGATGAAAGAATCCATGAGTTGTTTACGTTTTCTAGAATTGATTTAAAATCATAAATGATGTCACTTCGACCCTGTGTATGCCGGGGAGAAGTCTTCACCATTCATTTCCATAATGATTCCTCGTCGTTTTGATCATCGAAATGACATTTTCTGTCGTTTCGGGTTTTTTGCTTACTATTCAACCTATATGACAATATCTTGATTTAGTAACTTTGCCCTTTCAATTCGTCAACATAAAGCTCGGCGCTGTAGATGGCATTGGCGCCGTCACCGGCGGCCGTAATCACCTGCCGGAATTGCTTAACGCGGCAATCGCCCGCGGCGAATATGCCGGGAGCGGACGTACGCATGTTGTCGTCCGTGATGATGTATCCGCCTTTATCCAGGTTCACAATATCCTTAAATAGACCGGTGTTGGGCGTGCGGCCGACAAATATGAAAACGCCTTCCGCTTCAATCGTGCTGATTTTACCCGATTCAACGTCCGCCACTTTGACGCCTGCGACAAATTCCGTGCCGGTCACTTCGGAGAGTTTCGCCTTCCAGACAAATTCAATTTTCTTTTCCGCGAAAGCCCGCTTTTGCAGAATCGCCGCGGCGCGCAGGCGGTCGCGCCGGTGAATTACGGTGACTTTTCTCGCGAAGTGCGTCAGAAAAAGCGCTTCCTGAATGGCGGTGTCGCCCCCGCCGATCACCACGACATCCTTGTTGCGGTAGAACGGCCCGTCGCAGGTGGCGCAATACGAGACGCCGCGGCCAGCGAATTCCTCCTCGCCGGGAACGCCGAGCTTGTTCCACTGCGCGCCGGTGGCGGCAATCACGCTGAGGGTCTTGTAACGTTTATCTCCCGTGGCAATTTCCCAGATGACATGATCTTCAGTAACTTTCCCAAGCGCTGTGGCATCCTGCGCGACGATTTCCAGGCCGAAATTCTGGGCCTGCTTTTTGAAAAGCTGCATTAACTCAAATCCGTTGATGCCGTCGGGAATGCCCGGATAATTTTCAATCAAATCCGTAATCGTAATTTGGCTGACCGTGGCCGCGCCTTCCA
>CAZPTW010000655.1:0-1549 GCA_964589235.1 uncultured Smithella sp.
ATGGCACATATCGCCTGTGCGAAGCCATCCGCCGCGGGTTTTCGCCGCCGAGGCATCTTTCTTGCCATGGTATTCGACTTCTTCTTTTTTCGATCCAACCATCCGGCAGATCAATTCCCCGATCTCGCCAGGTTGGCACTCCGTGTCATCTTCATGAACCACCTTCATCTCCATGACGCCTTCAATCGGTTTTCCGAAAGATCCTATCGGTCCGGTGCCGGGAGCATTGTGGGCGAATCCACCTTCCACGGCACCATACCATTCATGAATTTTGACGTTGAAGCGCTCTTCAAATTCCCTCCAAATCGGCAGAGGCGTTCCTGCACTGAGCACTTTGCGGACCGGATTGTCTCGATCGTTTTCCTTTTTCTTTTCGCTGTAGATGCCCATCATCATGCCACCCAAAAGCGAAAAGCTCGTCACACCGTACTTTCGGCAAATGTCCCACAGGCGGCTCTTTGTGAACGATCGGCTGATGACGGCTGGGATGCCAAGAAGAAGCGACGGACTCAGCGTGACGGACTGTGCGTTGCCATGAGTCAGTGAAAGTCCCGTATACAGCACGTCGGTGTCGTTGTATTGCCAGACCAACTGGGCCAGCAGCTTGAACATGGGAAGACGGCTTGACTTGATGACGACTCCTTTGGGGTCTCCTGTGGTGCCGGAGGTATAGATGATTTCAAAAGGAGAATGGGGATCGGTATTGCGCTCGATAGGCGGCGCCTCGTTCGGACCGTCCAGAATGGATGCTATATCTGTGAATTGATTGCGGCGGGGCGAATCGAATCCAGGCTTGTATAAAATTCCTATCACCTTCACGTGGGGGAGTTCTTCTAATGTTTTTTCCACCTCTGAGGCATACTCATTGCTGAAAATAATGCCTTTGGAATTGGAGTCTCGAACCTGGTAGGTGAGCTTATTTCCTTTCGATCGAGGATCGATGGGAACAATCACGGCGCCGATCAATGAGGCCGCCATCATGCAATAAACGAATTCCGGATGATTTTTCATTACGACACTGAACCGGTCACCGTTGACGATGCCGGTTTTCTTAAGCGCACAGGCCAGTTTGCACCCTTTCAAAAAAATATCCGCATACGTAACCGTTTCCTCGGGCCAGCTGCCGTTTTCAAAGGTCAAAACCTTGAAGTCGGGTTTTGCCTCGTACTTTGCCTCAATTTCATACGAAAATAATCCCTGAACCATTTTTCCCTGCATCGTGACCTCCTGTATGACATTTGCCATTCGTTTGGTGATCGGTTCTTTAAAAGTCCTCAGATGCCCTTATCTGGAGAATCTCTTAATGAACCTTCTCTAAAATATGAATTCCCATGGCCGCTTCTTCAACCCCGATATTGCCCCCACCGTTTTCCGCCAGTCCCATTCTGGCCCCTTCCACTTGCCGCTTTCCGGCGTGACCCCGGAGCTGAAGGCGCTGGGCGAACGGACCCAGGCGATGCTGGCGATCAGCCTGCACGCCACCAACGACGCCCTGCGCGACGTGCTGGTGCCGATCAACAGGAAGTACGACATCGCCAACCTGATGGAG
>CAZPTW010000656.1:0-1532 GCA_964589235.1 uncultured Smithella sp.
CGACTACCGCAACCTCCGAACCGCATGCCATGTAATGCGAGGCGAAGGCATCGGCAACCGGCGAGACGGTGTGTGTCAAAACAACGTCTATGGCAGCTTTACGCATCTGCATGCCCTGGGGACACCCGAATGGGCTGACGGAATCATTCAGGCGGCGGTCGCTTATCGACGCCGGAAACATGAAAAACCCATCGGGTTGTTCGGGGATCGAACAATCTTCCCCCAGGACAAGCCGGTCGTTATGAACTTCAAAGACAATCCATGAATCAGGAGGTTAAATGTATGCCGCAGATTGAATTGGCGGGTAAGACGTACGAAGTCGATGAAGATGGATTCCTTCAGGAACTCGACAAGTGGAGTGAGGAATTTGCTCAGGCTTACGCGCACACAGAAGACATTCAAGGGGAACTGACCGAAGAACATTGGAAGATCATTCATTATCTTCGGGATTATTTCCAGAAATTCGGCATTGCGCCGATGGTGCGAAAAGTCTGCAAAGACAACGGAATCGATATGAAAAAACTCTATGAACTTTTTCCAACCGGGCCGGCGAAGGGGGCTTGTAAACTCGCGGGCTTGTCCAAGCCCACCGGTTGCGTCTGACCCCCGGCACAATCGACGGCGCCTCGGTTCCTTTTTCCGTCGGAAGGGGCTGCGTTCGGCTTTTGGGCGGCGTTAAGGCGGCACCTTGATTTGCCGGCGAAGACGTCGACCCATCCGCTGGAAAAAAATCATTGTCTCACAATGGAGACGATCAAGAGAAAAAGATCGGTGGAATGATGGGGTTTTACATTTTGACATATGTTTGCGGCGTCGTGTTTGCGGCCGCTCTTTTGGCGCGCGTCGTCCGCCAGTTTGCGCTTCCGATGCACGTCCGATGGGAAATCTATCCGATTCCCCACGAAGGAAAGGATCGATCCGTCTATGGCGGCTCCTATATGGAAAAAACCGATTGGTGGCGGTCTCCCGTCCAAACGTCTCCTCTCAGCGAAGCGAAATACATGGCGCCGGAAATTCTGCTTTTGCGGGGGCTTTGGAAGGCCAACAGACCCTTGTGGTGGGTTTCGTTTCCGTTTCACCTTGGACTTTATTTGATGCTGGGTGTTTTTGTTCTCCTCATGATTTCCGCGGTATGGACGCTAGGCCTTCCCCCGGGGGGAGGGGGCGACGGTTTGATCCGTAACGTCGTTGCCGGAGCGGTGGCCGTCTGCGGTTGGATTGGATTGATCGCAGGGGGTATCGGGTCTTTGGGGCTTTTGCTGAAACGATTGTCCGATCGTGATTTGAGGCTCTACGCCACACCGCTGGATTACTTCAACATCATTTTCATCATGGCGTTTTTTGTCTGCGCTGCTCTGACCGCGGTGTTCACCGATCCGTTATTTCACGGCGCAAGGCTCTATTTCATGGGCCTTTTAACGGCGGGGGGGGCTGACCCCTCCTACAGGCCGGGGCAAAGTTTTTTCGGCGCCGCGACGATTGTATTGGGCTCGCTTCTGGCGGCCTACATCCCGCTTTCCCCCCTGTCGCAT
>CAZPTW010000657.1:0-1522 GCA_964589235.1 uncultured Smithella sp.
GAACAGGGGTTGGAGGTCTTCGCTTCGGCGGTCATCGCCCAGTTGGCGACACTGTCCGTGCCGGAAAGCCGGCTGATCGTCATTGCCCCCTGGGATGCCACGGCACTTGGGGCCATCGAGAAAGCGATTCAGAAGTCAGATCTGGGGTTGATGCCATCCACGGATGGGAAAGTCATCCGATTGTCTATCCCCCAGTTGACGGAAGAGCGAAGAAAAGAACTGGTCAAACAGGTCAAGAAAATGGCTGAAGACGGAAAGGTGAAACTTCGGAATGAACGACGCGATGCCAACGACGGGTTGAAAAATCTCAAAAAGGACAGCAAGATCACCGAAGATGAATTGCGCGTCGCTCAAGATGAAGTGCAAAAACTGACAGACAAGTACATTGAAAAAGTAGACAAACTGCTTTCAGCGAAAGAAAAAGAAATTATGGAGATTTGATTTTTTTGAAAAAGCAAGTCTTGCGATGGGGAGCACGAGCTCCCCATTTGTTTTTCATGGACGGTTGATAAGATGTCATCTGTCTGTTAAGATAGGCATTCATAAGGGAGTTTGGATGTTGAAAATTGATTATTCGAAATTGCCCCGTCACATCGCAATCATCATGGATGGCAATGGACGATGGGCGAAAAAGCATGCGATGGGGCGGATTCGCGGTCATCGCAAGGGGGCTCAAGCCGTCAATACGACGGTCACGGCCTGCCGCGAAATCGGTATTCAATATTTGACACTTTTTGCGTTTTCATCAGAAAACTGGGGACGACCGAGTGAGGAAGTCCATGCGCTGATGAATCTACTGACGGAATATCTGGAAAAGGAAGCATCGAGACTCCAAAAGCAGGAAATCCGCTTAGCGACGATCGGAAATACGGAAAAACTTGATGATTCAGTAAGAGAAAAACTCTTGGAGGTTGTCGACCTCACGAAGAATAACCGGAAGATGACGTTGACGTTGGCGCTCAGTTATGGAAGCCGGGATGAAATTCTGCAGGCCGTAAAAATAATCGCTGAGCGAAGTCGGACCGGAAATATCCTCCCGGCGGACATCGATCAGAAAACGTTTTCCAGTTGCCTTTTCACCGGCAACCTCCCTGATCCGGATTTGTTGATTCGGACAAGCGGAGAATACCGGATGAGTAATTTTTTGTTATGGCAATGTGCTTACTCGGAGCTTTACTTTACCGATGTGCTTTGGCCTGATTTCGGGAAAGACGATTTATTGAAGGCCATTTCAATCTATCAGCGCCGGGAGCGTCGTTTCGGGTTGACCAGCGAACAAATTTTGAATCGATAAAGACATGATCAATAGAAACTCCAATCTACAGAGGTGGGTGACAGGACTGATTCTGGCGGTCGTCTTGTTGGGCGTCATTATTTACGGGCCGGTGACGCTTTTGGCGGTCGTTGTGATCATATTTATCGTTGGGGGGGTTTGGGAGTATAACGGCATTGTTTTTGGGCGGGGGTTTGTGAAAGAAAAGATTGAAAGTGTCGTTTTCGCCATCCTCATCCCAATTGTTTT
>CAZPTW010000658.1:0-1515 GCA_964589235.1 uncultured Smithella sp.
GCGCCCGTATTCTTTCGTCCGTAAATGCGAGCGGGGATGACTCGGGAATCGTTGATGACCAATACATCGCCTTGATGAAGACGCTCGGAAATGGATGAAAACAAGTCGTCCGAGATCGCCTGTTGGTGGCGGTCCAAAACCATCATGCGTGACGCGTCTCTTTGCGGACGCGGGGTCTGCGCGATGAGTTCCTCCGGCAATGAATATGAAAAGTCACTGAGCTTCATCTCATCCCTTGGTGAAAGCAGAAAATCTGGGGCAAGTAATCAGAATAACAGACGGCTGTCAATTAAATAACGCGTCGTCCGATATAAAGTAAAATCAGCCCGGTGACGATGGCTGAAAGGCCGATCCAACGGAGCGTGGCGTCCGGCAAGGAAATCAGTTTGGCAAGATAAATCTTTAATTTTTCTGGGAATACGAGGTATGGCAGACCCTCAACAATAAAAACCATTGCCATGACGCAAATAAAATATTCCACGGTTTATCCCTTCTTTTCTTTTGCTTCATTCCAAAGAGCGTCCATCTCGTCCAGGGATGCCTCCTCGAGAGTCCGTCCGCGTGCATCCAGATGATGGACGATATAGGCAAACCGCCTCAAAAATTTGTCGATCGTGCCGGATAACGCCGTTTCGGCGTCCACGTGAATGAAACGACATAAATTGACCAAGGTAAATAAAATATCGCCCATTTCTTCTTCCATTTTCCGGGCGTCATTGATCTGTTGCGCCAAAGCCAGTTCTTCCAGTTCCTCTTTGAGTTTCAACCATACCTCATCCATTTTCCCCCAGTCGAAGCCATAACGGGATGCGACGTCCGTGATCTTCTGAGCCCGTTTCAATGCCGGCAGGGATCGGGGAATGTGGATGAATATATCCTGCTGCTTTGATTGCGCGGCGCGCTCCCTTTTTTTGATTTCCTGCCAGTTGTCCTTTATGTCTTGAATGGAACGGACTTTCACGTTATCGAAGACATGTGGGTGGCGGCGGATCATCTTCTGTTTTATGGACCGCATGGCGTCGGCCAATGAAAAGTCACCCGATTCGTCTGCTATCTCTGCAATAAATAGGATCAGAAAAAGCAAATCTCCCAGTTCTTCCTGGATGTGTGGCGTTTGATCTTCGTCCAGTGCGTCGAAGAGTTCATAGGCTTCATCCAACAGATATTTACCGATATCTTTTTTCGATTGCTTACGGTCCCAAGGACAGCCATCCGGAGCGCGCAGTCGTCGAATCAAATCGATGAGATCCCGCAATTCGTTCTGTTCGTCTGTTTGAGAGCGATTTTCCACTTTCCAGACCCTCCATCGTTCAAGTCGCGTTGCTCCTAGCACAATCCCTCGTTACTGACAATCACGTCTTTTGGCAAAGAGATGAAAGAAAGCACGCTCTTGACACTGAAAGCGATTTTTACGTATATCTCCATCATGATGATTGTCGCCCCATTATACCAAGGTATTTTTTTTATCCTCCTTTCAGAATTATGCTACACGATATCCACCGTCTTTTCCAAGTT
>CAZPTW010000659.1:0-1508 GCA_964589235.1 uncultured Smithella sp.
ATGACCCCTGTTTTGGCGAAGGCAAAAAAGTTTTCAAAAAACTCGCTGCTATTGGACATCAAAAGCGCCACCCGTCGACCTTTGATCAGTCCCAAGGCCGAAAGGGCATGGGCCGTTTGATTGACCCGGCGGTTGAACTGGCGATTGGTATACGTTTTATCCTTTTCCGTCAGAAACAGACGATCCGGTCCCACAAGCGCCCGTTTGCTGATCCATTCCCCGATATTCAAAACTCACCCTCCTTCATCTTCCCGCGTCCGAAAACCAGATACGCGTACGTTCCGCCGAAGGAAATTCCGGCCAGCACGGCATACCCGATCGGACCCTCGAAGGCCGATCCCATGACCGCCTTCATCGACGCGAGCGGTTTCACCAACCCCACCGTCGGCGGGAGGCATTCTTTTTCCATAGATAAAGCCAAAGCGCAAGCCCGAATCCCGCCACCGGAGAAACTCTCGCCCAAGGCCCCCTTGATGGAAGTCAGCCAAGGCTTCTCGCTCGATGAGGCGAAGACATTTTGGTACGCCAGCGCCTCGACCTCATCGAGACGCCTCGATCCGTTGGCCGCCGCCATCACGGCCTGGATCGCGTGGGCGGGAATTCCGGCGTCGGCAAGCGCCCTGTTCAGCGCCCCAACGGCGCCGTCAGGCCAATGGGGCCAACCGGTCGGCGTCTCAGGCGACGATCCGAGACCTACGCCCAAAATCTCGCAGTATATCTTCGCTCCGCGATCGAGGGCCCGTGCGAGTGTTTCCAGGCATAAAATACCGGCCCCTTCCCCGACAATATAACCGTTGCGTTCCACATCAAAAGGACGCGCCTCTTCTTTCTTGCCGTCATCCGGCGACAACCCGCGGAATTTCGAAAGGACTTCATAATAAAATTTCGACAAAATATCCACGCCGCCGGCCAGCATCACATCCGCCACCCCTCGCCGAAGTTCGAACGCGGCATAGGCGATGGCCGTCTCCGCCGAAACGGCAAAGTGGGTGACGGTCGTGTTGACGCCGCGGAATCCAAGCTCGATGGAGGCATGCCCCGCCGGCGCGTTCATCACGGTGTTGGGGACGATAATCGGATTCACCGAGGAAGGCCCCTCGCCGATCAGCGCGTTGGCGAATTGAAGCGTGATATCCGTCGATCCAAAGGCGGTTCCCAGAAGAATACCGATGCGATCACGATTTTCGGTCGTCACGGCGATCTGAGCGTCTTCAAGCGCCAATCGGGCCGACGCGGCGGCCATCAGCGACGTTTTATCCATGCGACGCAGATTCTTCACGGAAATGAAATCGCGGGGGGAAAAGTCGCGCACCTCGGCCCCCAAATGAGAGGGCACAGCCCTCGTGTCAAAGCCCTGTATCGATTGAATGCCGGAAGCCCCCGCAAAAAGCTTTTCGGCAAAGGCGTCTTTGCCCGTCCCGAGCGGCGTGACCATCCCCACACCGGTGACGACGATACGGTGTTCGGCGGACCAGGGGGCACGATGAGCGACACGGCGAGTGACGCAA
>CAZPTW010000660.1:0-1508 GCA_964589235.1 uncultured Smithella sp.
ATTTTCAGGCAAATATTTCAAAAGCGGGAAAAGACCGCCTGCCACGATTTCCTCGAAGTGTGCGGTCTCCCGGTAAACAAAGGCCAATACGTACAAATCAAATAACAGATCATCGGACATATAAGAAGTCGTTTTCAGCAGATCCAGCATCTTTATCACCCTCGGTGTAAGGAAGGCGCCTCTGCTGATTTCAATAAAGTCCTTAAGACCGTAAGTGCATAATTCTTTCCGATTGGTTTTTTGCAATTTTCGCAACCATTCCCGATTAGTCATGCATCTGCCTCCTTTTTTGGCTATTTTTTTATAAAAATATAACCATGAACCGTATCATTCAAGATTGAGACAATTTAATTTATCAGTAAATGTCACTTTTTTCAAGTGCTAAAATTGCCATTTTTGATGATCTGAAAACGAATCTTGACGCGGTTTTAGAGGCGAAATAAATTATGTCAATAAACGGGCGATCCATCGCCAGAACAAAAAACGCGGCATGACGTCGCACAAAGCCATAAAGGCAGAAAGGATTCATCATGAAACGCAACGGAAACGACAACAGCAACAACGGAAATGCCAACATTGAAGAACTTGAAGGAAAGCTCTCCGCGATTCGGCAGAATTTCGAAGCGCTCGGCGCGAACGAGAAGTCTTCGGCGGACAAGAGCTATGTCATCGGTCGCAATCTGACCGAGCTGCACAAGGAGAACCGCTATCGGCAACTCAAGGACGAAGAAGGCAACTGCTTCAAAAAGTGGCAGGATTTCTGCGAGAAAGGTTGCGGGTTCTCCAGAGTCTATGCCGATAAGCTCATGAAGAGCGCGGCCATTCAGGACCGGCTGGCAGCATCAGAGGTCACGACAATCAAACAATCCGTGGCGAACCTTTATATGCTTCATATCGCGGAGAAGAAGCACTCCATCGATATCAAGACCATTTGGAAAGAGGCGACTGAAGACAATCCCGATGCCTTTCCGGCGCGTAGCGCGGTTTCGAAAGCCATCAATCCTTATGCGCCGAGCAGCGCCAAGACCAATTTCAGGGCTAAGTTTTTCAAGGAACTTTCCGACCTCGATTTGACGGTCAGCGAGAAGAAGGCCCTCAACGCTATCATCAAGAAGTGGAACGCGGCCCACGAGGGAACGGCGGAAGTTGCAGACGCTGCCGACGAGTAGTAACAACACAACGTGGGGGGAGGATGGTTCTCCCCTCTATAATCAATAGAAAGGGCATGAAAAATGCACGAAAACTATTCCATCTCGGCGTGGCTGATCGAGGCCATGAAGAAAACTCCTCTGTGGGAGGACAACGTGAAAAACGACCAGAACGCGGTCAACAAATTGATCATGGCGGCCAAGGTCTCGTTGCTCCTGCTTTGGAGCTTGCTCACCGGTAAGATCGCGTCTTACCTCAAAAGCAGCGGGAAGCCCCACACGACCCTTTTCGGGTGTCCACAAACCGAATCCGCGGCGAAGGCGAAGAGGATGATTTTCAACTTGCCGCACCCGCTGGAC
>CAZPTW010000661.1:0-1502 GCA_964589235.1 uncultured Smithella sp.
CGCGGCCACGCCCCCGACTCTTCCCAAAGACGCGCCGGCTTGCGCATCGATGATATAGGTCTCCCCCCCACAGGGCAAGACCGCCACGTGGTCCAAGCCGCGCATCGAAATCAGCACCCCTGGGTATCCCCCGTCGCGCACCAGAATGTTCGTTAGATTTCCGACCGCCAGGAAAACGATCCCATGGTCTTTGAGGCGCCTGATCACCTGCACCAGCTGGTCTTCATTTTCCACATACACCAGCGCGTCGACGCGCCCCCCGAGTTTGAGGGACGTATGGCGCGACATCGGCTCGTCATGAAGAACCTCTTTCAGGGTCAAGCCGCGAAGGGCTTGCGTGATGGCCGGATGTTGATGCATTACGTCACCGTCCCTTGGGTTCTCAAGGCCGCCAGAAATGCCTCACCGATCTTGTAGACACTCCCGGCTCCTTGTGTGATCACCGTATCTCCGGGTTTTGCATGTCTCAACAGAAAGTCGACGGTATGCTGGGGTTGGGCGATGTATTCCGCATGCGGATGCCCCCCCTCCTTAATGGCGGCCCAAAGCGCCGCCGAGTTGATTCCGGGAATCGGCGTTTCCGAGGCGGGATAAATATCATTCAAGACCAAAACATCCGCATCCTTGAAACAATGGATGAATTCGTCAAAGAGCGCTTGGGTCCGTGTGAAGCGGTGCGGCTGGAAAACCACCAGGAGTCTCCCTTTCCATATCTGCCTGGCCGCCGCCAAAGTCGCCAGAATTTCCGTCGGATGATGGCCGTAGTCGTCGACCACCGTGACGCCTCCCTCCACGCCTTTCACTTCCAACCGGCGTTGAACGCCGGAAAAGCCCAAAAGCCCTTTCCGGATCGTCGCCATGTCCAGACCTAATTCCCGCCCCACCGCCGTCGCCGCCATGGCATTGTAAACATTGAAAAGACCAGGCACGATCAGTTCCACATCGCCGAGATTCTGTCCCGCGTGCGACAACCGGAAAACCGTCTTGTCCGCCAAAAACCGGATATCGTCCGCACGGTAATCCGCCGGGAAATCAATGCCGTAGGTGATGACCCGCCGCTTAATGAACGGCGCGATGTCTCGGACATGGACATTGTCATTGCACATGACGGTGCACCCATAGAAGGGGACGATGTTGGCGAATTTCAGGAAAGCGTCTTTAATCTCTTCAAGGCCCGAATAATAATCCAAATGTTCGCGATCGATATTGGTGATCACAGCGATCACAGGCGACAATTTCAAAAACGACCCATCGCTTTCATCGGCTTCCGCCACAATGATATCACCGTCCCCCAGACGGGCGTTTGAACCGATGCTGGCCAGTTTCCCACCGATAACCATTGTGGGATCAAGGCCGCCTTTCGCCAAAATCGTGGACACCATCGATGTCGTCGTGGTCTTTCCATGGCTTCCGGACACCGCCACGGAAAATTTCATTTTTAAAAGCTCCGCGAGCATCTCCGCACGCGGAATGACCGGGATATTCCGGCGGTGAGCCTCGAT